>JBDNDR010000315.1:0-3034 GCA_046718995.1 Fimbriimonadales bacterium | reverse complement strand
GGAGTTTCACCTCACCCCCAGCCCCTCTCCGCAAGCAGAGCGGGGAGTCGGCACTGCCCACACTCCGTCATGCTAAGCGTTCCCTCACCGTCATGCTGAACGCAGTGAAGCATCTCTGTTTCTTTACCTCACCCCCAGCCCCTCTCCGCAAGCAGAGCGGGGAGTCGGCACTGCCCACACCCCGTCATGCTGAGCATCCGCGAAGCATCTCTGTTTCTTTACCTCACCCCCCGCCCCTCTCCGCACGCAGAGAGGGGAGCCTGCACTGACCCCCACCCCGTCATGCTGAGCGTCAGCGAAGCATCTCTGTTTCTTTACCTCACCCCCAGCCCCTCTCCGCACGCAGAGAGGGGAGTCGACACTGCCCACACTCCGTCATGCCGAACTCCCTCCTCGCGTCATGCTGAGCGCCAGCGAAGCATCTCATCGAGACCCTTCGCCTGCGGCTCAGGGTGACGAAGGGGGGGATGGCTCAGGGTGACGAAAGGGGGTAGGTTCAGGGGAACGGATGAGAGCAAGGAGCCAACACACGGTTCCCCCTGCCATAGAGCAAACCTCACGGAGGGGCTAAACACAGAAAAGCGAGGACAGAGAACCTCCAACCCACCGAGAGGTACAATACCCAGATAAGAACGATGAAGGGCAATGCAACAGGCGACCTGAAACGCTACTTCGAAGCGCTGTTCCAAACTGCGTCCCAAGGCGACGCTCGCGAGGAAAGCTTCTATCCCGCCCTGAAAACCCTCCTCGAACAGGTCGCCCATTCCAACGGCTTCCACGACCTCCGCGTCACTATTCTACCGACCCGAACCGAAGGCGGCAACCCCGACTTCCGAATCTGGAACGGCAAAGACCATATCGTCGGCTATGTGGAAGCCAAAAAGCCCACCGTAGAACACCTCGACCAACTGGAAGGGAGCGAGCAACTCCAGCGCTACCGCACCACCTTCCCCAACCTCATCTTGACCAACTTTTTTGAGTTCCGCCTCTACCGCAACGGGGAGCGCATAGACAGCGTGCTACTGGGTAGACCCATCCTGTTCAATCAGGGTCTCCTGCCCCCTGTAGAAAAAGGCGAGGAGCTGATTGCCTTACTCCGTCGCTTCTTTGAGTTCTGCTTGCCCCAAGTAAACACCGCTGAGTCGCTGGCGGTCGAACTCGCCAAGCGCACCCGCTTCCTGCGCGAGGGCGTTAGGCTCCGACTACAGGAAGAGCAGGAACAGGGCACAGGCTCGCTCGTGGGATTCTACGACGCCTTCAAAACCTACCTGATTGCCGACCTGACCCCCGAAACCTTCGCCGACCTCTACGCCCAGACCATCACCTACGGGCTGTTCGCCGCACGCACCCGCACCGAGAGTGGCTTCAGCCGCCGAGTCGCCTTCGATAACATCCCCCCAACCATCGGCATCCTGCGCGATGTGTTCCGCTACATCTCGTTCGATGACCTGCCCGCCGACATCGAGTGGATTGTGGACGACATCGCCGAAGTGTTAGCCGTCACGAATGTGAAAGAGATCCTCGACCAGTACTACCGCCAGCACAAGGGCGGTGACCCCATCGTGCATTTCTACGAGACCTTCCTGAAAGAGTATGACCCCGCAACCCGCGAACGGCGAGGGGTCTACTACACGCCTGAGCCAGTCGTGCACTACATCGTGCGTTCGCTCCACCATCTGCTCCAAACCCAGTTCCACCTTCAGGACGGGTTGGCATCCGATGGCGTGACCCTGCTTGATCCCGCCGCAGGCACGATGACCTTTGTCGCCCACGCATGTCAGCAGGCGGTGCAAGCCTTCACCCAACACTACGGCACAGGCGGTTTGAGCCAGTTCATCCGCGAGCATATCCTGAAGAACTTCTACGCCTTCGAACTGATGATGGCACCCTACGCCATCGGACACCTCAAGATGGCGTTCCTGCTGGAAGAACTGGGCTACCGCCTAAACGATGACGAACGGTTCCAACTCTACCTGACCAACGCGCTGGAGATGGAAGACCTCCAGCAGTCGCGCCTGCCCGGTCTCGCCTCGCTCGCCCAAGAGTCGCACCTCGCAGGCGAGGTCAAAAAACAGAAGCCCATTCTCGTTATCTTAGGCAACCCACCCTATTCCGTCAGCTCCGCCAACAAGTCTTCCTTTATCGAGCGGGAGATGGAAGCCTACAAAACACTCGTGCGGAACGAGCGCAACCTGATGCCCCTCTCGGACGACTATGTGAAGTTCCTTCGGTTCGCCCAGTGGAAAATCGAACAGCGAGGCGAAGGCATCGTGGGGATGATTACAAACCACTCCTACTTAGACAACCCCACCTTTCGGGGCATGCGCCATAGCCTGATGCAGACCTTCGATGCCATCTATCTGCTCAACCTGCACGGCAACTCGCTCAAGCGTGAAACCGCCCCCGATGGCAGTGCCGACGAAAATGTGTTTGATATCCGACAGGGTGTGGTCATCGCCTTCTTCATCAAGCATCGGGCAACCCCTCCCAACGGCTTGGCGAAGGTCTACTATGCCGACCTGTACGGCACCCGTGAGCATAAGTACGAGTGGCTCCTCCACCACGACATCCGCTCCACCGAGTGGCAGACACTCCACCCAACGCCCGCCTTCTATCTGTTCACCCCTCTGAACGAAGCAGGACGCGAACAGTACGACCAGTTCGTCCCCATACCCGACCTCTTCCCAGCCCATAGCACCGGCATCAAGACCCACCGCGACCACTTTGTCATCGACTTCGACGCTAAGACCCTCACGAATCGGATTCGAACCTTCCTTGACCCCACGCTTCCCGACGAGATGGCACGCCAAGCATTTGAGCTCAAAGACACCGATGGCTGGAAGCTGTCTGAGAAGCGCAAGCTGCTCCAGCAAGATACCGACTGGGAGCAGAAAATCGTGCCCTGCCTCTATCGCCCCTTCGATGTCCGCTGGATTTTCTATCACCAACACATGATTGAACGCGGGCGACAAGAGGTCATGCGCCATATGCTGGCGGGGGAGAATCTGGGGCTGGTGACTGTTCGGCAAGTAGC
>JBDNDR010000314.1:0-3044 GCA_046718995.1 Fimbriimonadales bacterium | reverse complement strand
TTGGGTGTCATTGTCGGGCTGGAGGGCGGAGGCACCAAAACCGGCTGTGCAGTGTTGGACACACAGGGCAACCTGCTCGCCTACGCCGAAGGTGGCCCGGCGAACCTGAACTTCGTCTCGGAAGCCCAGCAACGCGAGTCGTTCGCCCAAGCCATCGAGGGCGCGCTGGGCGGCATCGACCTGCCAGTGCTTGCTTTGGGACACACGGTGGCAGGCACAGTGGCGAACTGGGAGTGGGTACTTCAACGCTTGGGCAACCCCCTAGCCTTCCCCGTGGAAGAGGCGCGGATGGCGTTCGTCAGCACGGGTACAGACCATGCACACGGCTTGGCGGTCGTAGCGGGCACCGGCGCGCTCCTCTGCGCTTTTGTGAGGGACGAACTGGTGCGCTGTGTGAGTGGGTGGGGCGCCCTCTTGGGTGATGAAGGCAGTGCCTACGATGTGGCGTTGACCGCTATCCGTGCTGCCGTGCGTGCTTGGGATGGACGCGCACCCAACACCAAACTGGTGCAAGCCGTGCAAGATTACTTCGGAGTGTCAGACCTGCGCGAACTGGTGCCTCTGTTCTACCAGCGTGGTGTGCCTCGCCATCAGATTGCTGGTTTCGCACCCCATGTGATAGCGACCGCCAAACGCCGAGATGCGGTCGCCGTCCACCTGCTCACCGAAAAGGGCACGCTCTTGGCAGAGGACGCGCTTGCTTGCGTGCGAGGGGTCTTCCCTCCAGAAGAAACAGTCTATGTGGCTTTGACTGGTGGGATGTTTCGCGAACGCTCGCGCTTCCGTCAGGCGTTTCAAGATCGCTTTCGGCAGGGCTACCCCCGTGCGCTATTCCACACGCCCAAGATGATGCCCGCCGTTGCCGTAGCGCGCATTACTCTGCGTCGGTGGCGAGTTTCGCAAATGTAGTGGCACGCTCAATCATAAACAAAAAATGCAATAATCGCACCTCGCACAGGTGCAGGAATCCCGACCAGTCGGTCGAATCTTGCAGTGGAGGTCGCTATGAAACGGTGGATGTTTCTTCTTGCAACGGTGGCGTTGCCGGGACTATTGGTGAGTGCCTCACTCACGGAACAGCAGAGCTATATCGGGATGCGGATGGTGAACGGCGCTTTGGTGCCTGCCCCGCCTCCGATGCCCGACAGTGAACCCGAAACAGGACTCCAAAAAGCCTACCCTACCCCCATTCAGCCCGACGATAACCCGACCACCCCCGAAAAAGTGGAACTGGGGCGGCTGCTCTTTTTCGACCCGATTTTATCCGATGACAACACGCTCTCCTGTGCGCACTGCCATCATCCGAACTTGGGCTTCTCGGATGGGCTACCGCGCTCACTCGGACGCGGGGCGAAAGGGGCAGGTCCTGAGCGCACGGGCGGGATTGAACTCACGCGGGGCGCCCCCAGCCTCTGGAACACGGTCTACTACCACCGCCAATTCTGGGACGGGCGCGCCGAGAACCTGGAAGCCCAAGCGCGCATGGTCATCACCACACCCGAAGAGGTCAACGCTGACCCTCAGCAGTTGGTCGCCGAACTCAAAGCCATCCCCGAATACCGCGAGCGATTCGACCGCGCCTTCGGCGGAACGAACGGCTCGGCAGTGACCTTCCAGAATCTCACGCGTGCCATCGCCGCGTTCCAGCGCACGCTGGTCAGCTTCAACTCGCGCTATGACCGATATGCCAGCGGCGACGGCAGCGCGCTTAGCCCCCAAGAGAAGCGCGGACTCAAACTGTTCCTCTCGCCCAAAACACGCTGCAACGAGTGTCACGGACTACCCACCTTCGCGAACCGCGACTTCAAGGTGATTGGGGTGCCCCCAGTGCCCGGTGCGCCACCCGACACGCCCAAAGAGGGCGCTGAACCCGGACGCGGGGGCGGACCCAACGGCGCATTCAAAATCCCCACCCTGCGCAATGTCGCCCTGACCGCACCCTACATGCATAACGGCGCATTCGCCACGCTGGAACAGGTGCTGGACTTCTACTCCGGGGGCGGCGGACGCGGGCTCGGGCTGGAGGTTCCCCTGCAAGATGACAAAATCCGCAAGTTCCAGCTGACCCAGCAGGAGAAAGAAGACCTCATCGCTTTCTTACTGGCGCTGACCGATGAGAGCGCGCTCCCACCTATCCCAGCGCGTGTACCTTCGGGACTGCCCGTCGTGCGACCGATGGTGCCCCACGAACCGACCCAACTCCCGCTCAACAGCCCAGAGCTGAAGCGCATCCGCGAAGCACGGCTCCGCAATATTCCCACCGCCGATTTGGAGCGTGCCAGCCGTCGTGCCCAGAACGCGCCGACCATGACGCCCCCTGCCCCACGCGCCAACCTCCAACTCGCCAGCCATCAACAGGGGCAATCCCCCGCTCGTGTGGAGCCGCCCATCCTACGCAAGCGCCAAAACACCACTGAGCAACCCGTGGGGCGAGTCGTGGAAGTGCGCCCCGGACAGAGCATCCAAGAAGCCGTAGACAAGGCAGGACGCAACGGAGTCGTGCGTATCTACCCAGGCACCTACCACGAGAATGTGCTGGTCATCCATCACGGCGTCACCATAGAGGGGGTCATCCAAGATGGTAAGCGCCCTGTGTTAGATGGACAGAACATCCTGCCCGATGCGATCTCAGGGTTGGGACACGACTTCAAAGTGCAGAATCTGGAGATACGCAACTATCAAGGCAACGGAGTCGTCGTTCATCGCGCCCGCAATGTCATCTATCGCAACCTCATCCTCCACAACACGGGGCTTTACGGCGTCTATCCGGTGGAGTGCGACGGCGTCTTGGTAGAATATTGCAAAGTATCGGGCACGCGCGATGCGGGCATCTATGTGGGTCAGTCGCGCAATATCATCGTGCGCCACAACGAAGCCTTTGAAAATGTCACGGGCATCGAGATTGAGAACTGCATCAGTGCGCTGGTAGAAGATAACTATGTCCACAACAACACTGGCGGGATTCTTGTGTTCCTGTTGCCGTTCAACCCTTCCAAAGTGCAGGAGTACTGTATCGTTCGGCGCAATCGGGTCATCAACAACAA
>JBDNDR010000313.1:0-3058 GCA_046718995.1 Fimbriimonadales bacterium | reverse complement strand
GGACACTGTACGCCGACGCTGTGGTGGTTGCTTCGGGTGCATGGTCAGGTGGGCTACTGCAGTCACTGGGTTTGGCGATTCCTGTTCAGCCCGTACGAGGTCAGACGGTTCTCTTGACCGACTTACCGCTCCCAATGCGTCATATTGTGGTCTCGCCGATAGGTTATCTGGTTCCCCACGCCGACGGCACCCTCTTGTTGGGCGCCACACGCGAGCAAGCAGGGTTTGACTTCCGTGCGACCGCCGAGGGCTTTGCCCACCTACTCCATACGCTCTCACGCCTCAGCCCACGCCTGATGCATGCGACCTTAGCGGGACATACGGTGGGTCTACGACCCGGTACGCCCGACAGCAATCCGCTGATTGGCACACTGGAACGCTGGAAAGGGCTTTATCTCGCCACAGGTCACGCCTATCACGGTATTTTGTTGGCTCCGGCAACAGCCATAGCCATCGCCGACCTAATCACCAAAGGCTTCACCGATTTACCTATCCATCCGTTTGAACCGAACCGTTTTGTACGAGGGTAAACATATGATAACCTATCCTGTTATAGAGGCAAAAGCGTTTGACCCGAACTCCGATGAACCGCTCCAGATTAATGCGCCTCTCGTCGCCGAATGGCTTGTGCAGTTTCTGCGCGATGAGGTGGGGCGACGCCGAGGTTTCCAAAAAGTGCTATTGGGGCTTTCGGGCGGGGTGGACTCTTCGCTGGTGGCGTACTTGTGCGCTCGGGCGTTCGGCGCTGAAAATGTGCACGCGTTTCTAATGCCCTACAAGATTAGTAGCCCTGAAAGCTTGGAACACGGTCATCTCGTTGTTCAGGAGCTCGGAATTCACTCGCGTGTCATCGAGATTACCCCGATGGTCGACGCTTACTTAAGCCACTACGAACCTGAAGCTACTCCCACCCGGATTGGGAATATCTGTGCCCGAACGCGAATGATTATCCTGTTTGACCAGTCGGCGAAATTGAACGCCCTACCTATCGGTACTGGGAACAAGAGTGAGCGCTTGTTCGGCTACTTCACTTGGCATGCAGACGATGCACCGCCCGTGAACCCGATTGGCGACCTATTCAAAACGCAAGTTTGGCAGTTAGCACGCTATGTCGGGGTTCCTGATGTGATAGTCAATAAGCCCGCCTCAGCAGACCTTATCGTGGGGCAGACCGATGAGGGCGACTTCGGGATTTCCTACAAGAAAGCAGACCGAATCCTGCATTTCCTGACACAAGGCTTTTCGCCCGAACGCTTAGTGCAGATGGGATTCTCTGCTGAAGAAGTTGCTCTTGTCAAGCGAAAAGTGGACAGCACGCACTGGAAGCGTCATCTCCCAACGACGGCGATGCTCTCCACAACGGCTATCGGCGAATACTATTTGAGACCCGTGGACTTCTGAGGAGCCTTTTATGCAGAATATCGCTTTTCGTGTTGCTGTGGGTCAAATGCGTCCTGAGAAGGGGCAATATCGCCAGAATCTGGAGATTATCGCTCACCTAATGCGTCAGTGTCTTGAGGCAGAACCTCCTGTGGATGTGTTGGTTTTGCCCGAGACCGCCACAACGGGTTATTTCATTGAGGGGGGTGTGCGCGAGTTGGCGATGCCCGCTGAGGCGCTATTTAGTGACCTCAAGTGCCTCTACAGTGATTTAGACCCGAAGCGTCCGATAGACCTTTGCTTGGGTTTCTATGAGATCTATCAGGGTGAGTATTTCAACTCGGCACTTTATGCAACTTTTATGCCCCAAGTTGAACACTCTACCCTCAACCATGTGCATCGTAAGTTTTTCCTGCCGACCTATGGCGTGTTTGAAGAGGAACGTTTCGTGGCGCGTGGGAGCCGACTGGAGGTGTTTTCCACACGCTTTGGACGCTCGGCTATCCTCATCTGTGAGGATGTGTGGCATTCGGTCACCTCTATGATTGTGGCTTTGAAAGGCGCCCAAGTAATTTATGTGCCCACCGCTTCACCTGCACGAGGCTTCCAGAGCGACATCATAGAAAATGTGGATGCCTATCGGCGGATGTTGGCACAGATTGCCAGTGAGCATACCCTCTATGTTGTCCAGTCCAGCTTAGTCGGTTTTGAAGGCGGTAAGGGCTTTGTGGGTAGCTCCTGGGTGGTCAATCCGTTCGGGAAAGTCATCGTGCAGGGACCGGTCGGTCAACCTGCGCTGCTTGTGGCACCGATTCATCTGGATGATGTAGCCATCGCCCGTGCCCAGCTCCCACTCTTATCCGACCTGCGTTCTGTGGTGCCTGACATCGTGCTGAGCCTGCAGCAGATTATGCAAGGGGAACGCATCTAAGGAGAGTACGGTATAATCCAGTAGGAGGTAATAGCATGCGACGCCGAGGAACACCAATTGGACTGATTGGATTGATTATTATCTTAATCGCTTTTGTTGCTTGGTATGGTTGGACAACTCAAGTGGCACCGACTCTGAGCGAAAACTCCCCACCCTCTCAGCCTGCTCAGCAACCTCAGCAACAGCAAGCCGCGACTCCCCCTTCGCCTGAGGAGGTCAAAGCCCAGTTGGAACGCAATCAAGCGGCGAGTCAGGCGAAGCCTCAGCCTACTGCACCCAAACCTGAGCAAGCTCCCGCGAAACCCGAACTGCCTAAGCCCGACCCACGACGCGATGTGATGGAGTATTGGTGGGAACAGGCACCACCCCCCACCGCGGAGAAGCCCAGCACACGATGAAAACTCCAAGGAGGTAGAGCGACGATGCTCTCAAGAGCGTTTGTACTCAAAGTGGCAGAGTTGCCCGCGTTCAAGAACTGGATTAAGCACAGTCGGATGACCCAGGGCTTGGTCAAACGCTTCATCGCTGGCGAAGATGTTGAAACAGCCATCCGTGTCGCACGCGAACTCAATCAAAATGGCTTTAAGGTTGCCTTAGACTACCTCGGCGAGGATACCCATCAAGAATCGGATGCTGAGATGGCTGCGCGCCAGTATATGCTTTTATTAGAACACATTTATAAAAGCGGCGTTGACTCCTGTATTTCTATCAAGCTGACCCAGTTGGGGCTGGACATCAGTGAGACGC
>JBDNDR010000312.1:0-3059 GCA_046718995.1 Fimbriimonadales bacterium | reverse complement strand
AAAGTTGGTTCCAGGTGATGGACATCTTTCTACTGACTTCTGACTCAGAGGCACTACCCGGAGTATTGCTCGAAGCAGGAGGCTGCGGTGTTCCTGCTGTAGCAACCGATGTGGGGGGAGTTGCCGATGTGATTGAGCACGGCAAAACAGGGTTTGTAGCCTCTGCTAATGCTCAAGAATTAGCGGACTGTGTGTTGCGCCTTTGCAAGGACTCGGAATTGCGTTGTGAAATGGGAAGTCAAGCGCGTGAGCGTGTGGTGCGCGAGTTTTCAGTGCAGTCGATGGTGAGCAAGTACGCGGAGCTGTTTCGAAACCTGACCTCTTCTGAGGTCAACATCGCAAGGAGCAATTGATGAAGCAAGTTCTCCAAAACTATCGGACGGGTGAGGTACGCGTTGAGGAGGTGCCTGCTCCCAGCGTGCGTTCTGGAGCGGTCTTGGTGGCAAACCGTTTTTCGCTCATCAGTGCGGGAACCGAGCGAATGAAAATAGAAACGGGCAAAATGAGCCTCTTGGGCAAGGCACGCTCGCGCCCCGACTTGGTGAAGAAGGTACTGCGAACACTCCAGACGGAAGGAATTTCAGCGACCTACCGAAAGGTCACGGCGCGTCTGGAGTCGCCTTCGCCTTTGGGCTATAGTTGCGCAGGCGATGTGATTGCCGTTGGTTCAGAGGTGTCGGGCATCGAGGTAGGGCAGCGAGTTGCCTGTGCGGGTGCTGAACATGCCCACCACGCTGAGATGGTATGTGTGCCCCAAAACTTAGTTGTGCCCATCCCCGACGGAGTTTCGTATGAGCAGGCGGCTTTTACTACGGTGGGGGCGATTGCTTTGCACGGGGTACGCCAAGCCCAAGTACAACTGGGCGATACGGTGGTAGTAATCGGTCTCGGTCTCGTTGGGTTACTCACGGTGCAGTTGCTCAGAGCCTCAGGTGCGCGTATCTTCGGGATTGATGTCAATCCCACTCGGTGCGAGCTTGCCAAGCAGTTGGGAGCTGAGCTGGCTGTGCATCGTAGCGAGGATGTCGTTTCGTTGGTTTCAGGCTTTACAAACGGCTACGGCGCAGATATCGTGATGCTGACGGCAGGGGGCTCTACCAATGACCCGATAGAGCTCGCTGGTGAGTTGGCGCGCGACCGGGGCAAGGTTGTTGTGGTAGGTTTGCTCAAGATGGATGTTCCCCAACGGCTGTACTACGAAAAAGAGTTGACGGTTCTGCTCTCCCGATCCTATGGACCTGGACGCTACGACCCTGTGTACGAGGAAATGGGGATTGACTACCCGATTGGTTATGTACGCTGGACGGAACGCGAGAACCTACGCGAGTTCCTGCGCCTTGTCGCCACTGGGCAGGTTCAGTTAGACCCTCTTATTACTCATCGCTACCCGATTGAGCGCGCTTCCGAAGCCTACGAAGCGCTCGCTGGAGAACAGGGTAAGCAAATGATAGGCACCCTGTTGGAGTATCCTGGCTCTACCGATTCGATCTCACGCAGGGTTGCGCTAAAGTCCGAGCCAGCCAAGCCTCAAGCCCATGTAAAATTGGGGGTCATCGGAGCAGGCAACTTCGCTACGGGTACGCTTCTGCCGATATTGCAGGGGACGAATGAGGTGGAGTTTGTAGGGGTTTGTACCTCGCGCGGGTACACGGCTCAGGGGGTCGCCAAGAAATTCGGGTTCCAGTTGGCGACGACCGACCCCTCAGAAATTCTGGATAACCCCGACATTAATGCGATTCTAGTTGCTACACGACACGACACTCACGCACGGTATGTGGTACGCGCCTTAGAGGCGGGGAAACCCGTGTTCGTGGAGAAACCGCTCGCCATCACAACGGAACAGCTCAAGGAGGTATGGGAGACCTATCAGCGCACAGGAGGACGCGTACTGGTGGGATACAACCGCCGCTTCTCGCCTTATGTTCGCAAGATTGCCGAGTTTTTCAAGAACCGCACAACCCCCCTGAGCATGCTTTATCGCGTGAACGCGGGACCTTTGGAACAAGGTCACTGGATGCGAGGCAGTGAGGAGGGCGGCTCGCGCATTATTGGGGAAGGGTGTCATTTTATTGATACGATGATGTTCCTTGCAAATAGTTTGCCAAAAAGGTCGTATGCTATCCACTTATCCAGCTATGAACCCGACACTGTGCAGTTGCTCATCGAATTTGAAGATGGTTCAATAGGCACCCTTTACTATGTGACAGTAGGTGACCCTACCGTGCCCAAAGAGTATTTAGAGGTACATGGGGCTGGGCGTAGCGCAATTTTGCGCGATTTTCGCGAACTGGAGCTGATTGCAAGCGGTCGGCGCACCCTTCACAAGAGCTCATCTCAAGACAAGGGGCACAGAAATGAATTGCTGGCATTTGTAGAAGCGGTCAAATCGGGTATGGAAATGCCTATCCCGTTGGAGTGGGCGATTGCGAACACTCGGATAACACTTCAAGCGGTAGGTCAATCAGTGGCTGAAGTCGATTAGTAAAAACACTCATTGAGTTAGAACATTTAATCCACAAAGCTGTTGCGCGCGCTTAACTGCCTCTGAAAAGGCAATTGCATATTGGGTAAGGTTGCGTCGCTCCAGAATCTCGTGCTTAGCTTGGTGAACAATTATCGTCCGTCTGTCTGAGTGAAGTGCGTCGAGGATGGCTTCTGCTAATGCTTCGATATCGCCTTCAGGGAATCTCCATCCGGTCTGTTGGTGAATAACCATCTCGCCGTCAGGTCCGGGACGATCAGCGACCACTACAGGGGTGCCTAAAGCCATGGCTTGATTAATGGCTAATCCGTGGACACCCGCAAATACTGCCACATCTGCTACTGCTAACGCCGCCGAGTCACCCTCTTCGGCTACTCGTCCTGTAAAATAGACCCACTGACTAATTCCCAGCGATTCTGCAATCGACTCAAGAGTCGGTTTTTCTGGCCCATCACCTACAATCAGTAAAGTAGCGGATTGTCCCATCCTTCGGAGAACGGACACAGATTGCAGAAGGTCTTCCACGCGCTTACTTGATATTAAGCGCCCGACATAGACGATTAGAGGGTTTGAGTAA
>JBDNDR010000311.1:0-3104 GCA_046718995.1 Fimbriimonadales bacterium | reverse complement strand
AACTACAACTATGCGCTGAACATGGCGAACTGGCTCTTTGTGGGGCTGCCGTTTGTGGGGCTTATGCTCCCGTTTTGTTGGTTCTGGCTCACCCGTGTCCAATTTTATGCTAAGGGCTTGAACTTTGATACTATTAAGGAGCGGTTAGTCCAGGAGCGTGCGCAGATGCCGCCGATGTGTGCGGCGGAGCGATGGGTTCTGGGAATTTTTCTGTTCGCAGTGGTGGGTTGGCTGGTGCGTGAACCGCTGGGACGCTGGCTGGGGCTGAGCGTATCGGATAGTTTTATTGCGATGAGTGCGGGGCTGGCGATGTTTGTTCTGCCTGCGACGACACGCCCCCGCGAGGCGCTTCTGGACTGGCAGACCGCCGAGCGCTTGCCGTGGGGCGTGCTGTTGCTCTTTGGGGGCGGGTTAGCGTTGGCGAACGCCTTTGAAAGCACAGGTTTGGCAAAGACTATCGGGGAGAGCGTCGCTGGGCTTTCAGGACTCAGCCCTGTCTGGATTGTGTTGGCGGTGGCGGGACTTATCATCTTCCTGACCGAGTTGACTTCGAATACCGCCACGACCGCTACTTTTCTGCCTGTGGTGGCGGCGGTTGCGGTTGGGATGGGCTTAGACCCACGCTTGTTGGCGATTCCAGTGGCGGTAGGTGCTTCTGCGGCGTTTATGTTGCCCGTTGCCACGCCGCCCAACGCAATTGTGTTTGCCTCAGGCGAAATCAAGATTCACGAGATGGCACGCGCTGGGTTAGCACTCAACCTGTTCTGTATCGCGGTGGTCACACTACTGATGATAACCACGGCGCGCTGGGGCTTGGGTATCGGGTTTTAGATGATTTGAACCTCACGGGAACCGCGTTGTACTTCGCCGATGAGCCATGCCTGCTCGCCCGACGCTTGGAGGATATTGAGCACTTCGTTCACGCGCTCGCGTGCCACAATCAGCACATACCCGATGCCCATATTGAACACACGAAACATCTCGGAATCGGCAATATTGCCCAGTCGTTGAATCATCTGGAATAGTGGGGGAACTTCCCAACTGCGTCGGTCAATCACGACTCGGAGGTCGCTGGGTAGGGCGCGTGGGATATTGTCGTAGAAGCCACCCCCTGTAATGTGTGCCATCCCGTGGATTGTGTCGGTTTCTAACAGGGGGAAGACCGCGTTCAGGTACGGGCGATGAGGCTGAAGGAGCGCTTCTCCCAGAGTCATCTCTAAGTCGGGCAGGTATTCGTCGATAGGCATGTGGGCGATATCGAAGAACACGCGGCGTGCGAGCGTGTAGCCGTTAGTATGTAAGCCGTTGGAGGCGATACCAATCACACCGTCGCCGCTCTCCACTTGGTTGGGCGTGCGGACTTGGCTCAGCTCGGCAAGCCCAACAATACAGCCTGCGACATCCACCTCGCCGGGCATATAGACATCGGGCATCTCGGCAGTTTCGCCTCCGAGTAGCACAATCCCGAGCGCTTGGCAAGTGTCGGCGGCACCCTCTACGACTTGCTGGAGCACTTCGGGTTCCAAGCGCGACATCGCCAGATAGTCCAAGAAAAACATAGGGCGTGCCGATTGCACCAGCAGGTCGTTCACCCCGTGCGCCACCAGGTCGTGCCCCAGAACGCGATACTGACCCATCATCCGTGCGACCCGTACCTTCGTGCCCACCCCATCGATGCTGGCGACCAGCACGGGTTGGCGGTAGGCAGAGGTATCTAAGAGCATCATGCCCCCGAACGAACCTAACTGAGATAAGACTGCTGGGGTGAAGGTGCGGTGAACACTCTCCTTGATGGTCTCCAGAGCGCGGTTCATCGCGTCGATGTCGACGCCCGCCTCCTTGTAGGTAAACTCTTCAGGCATGACTGGAGTATACCCCGATGGCGAAGTAGGGACTATGGGGTGGGTTCGCGCGGCTCTATGGGCGCCAGCACCACATCGGTACCTGTCTCGTGGAGTCGTTGCTGAAGGCGTTCGGTCTGTTCTATGGGGAGCGGCTGTTCCGAGCGCAGGACGACACCCACGCGACGATGGCGCGCTTCAGGTAGGAGTGCTTGTAATAGGGGCGGTTCATCGGGTATAAGCGCCACCTCAAAGGCATCGTGGGTGCGCCAGAGTGCCAAGGTTCGTAGCGGGTCTCCATAGCAGGCGATGCCCGTGGCGCGGATTTGCCCCTCTTGTCGGGCGATTTCTAAGGCTTCCAATGCACCGCTCAACTGTGCCTCGCCGATGGGTTGGTCTAAGCTCAAAAAGTAGTAGTCGATATGTTCCCGCCCAATCGCGCAGAGCATCTCGATGATGTGCGACTGGAGGAACACGCTGGCGATGCGTGCGTCGCCTGCCATGCTAATTAGATGGGCAGGGCAGATGACGGCGGTCTGCAGGGCGGGACTGTACTTTCTTAGCAGATGCCCCCACAACCCCACAGCGGGCGTGATATCGATCACCTCCACTGGGGTATTGAGCAGGCTTTGGAGGAGCGCTTCGGCTTGCTCTTCGGCGCTGCCCGAGCCTCGCAAGGCGCCGAGTACCCATCGGGGATAGACTCGGCGGTTCGTTCGTCCAAGAATGACTTGCTCCATCACTGCTGTTGGTCTCCATTTGAGAGGGTGTCGTAAAGTTCCAGCACGGTAGCCAGCCCGAAGTATCGTTCAGGCTGGTTCGGATTGAAGTCGCCCAACGCCACTTGGAGTAGCTGTTTGGCGTAGGCGGTCTCACCCGCTTCCAGGAATGTCATAGCGACGAGCATATCGTCGGCGGGAGTGGCTTCGTCGGCAGTGGCTCGTACGGGCTGGAGTGTCCAATCGCCCCATCGCATCGCCAGCGGCACATCATAAAGTCCGCCAGTAGGGTCAGCGTAGTTCGCTCTGACGATTCGGAGCAGGCTCTGGGCGAACCGGCGGTTGCGTTCGGACGGTTCAATCAGCTGGAGGCGCAGGCTGGCGTGTGCCACCAGTGCCAGGTCGGGGAGCCATCCAGAGACTTGGCGTCGGGTGGTGTGGTACAGGTCGCCTTGCGTGGTGCGCAGGGCACGCAGGGTCTCCATCGTGCGGAGAGCCGACTGACGCGCCCAACGGCTCAGTTCGTGCGTCTCGCCCGTCGCTT
>JBDNDR010000310.1:0-3105 GCA_046718995.1 Fimbriimonadales bacterium | reverse complement strand
GCGTGCACCCAACGCGGGAGCCCACTGCCACCAGCCGGGACGAAAACGGGAGGCGAGTCGTTTGCGACGCGTTGTGCTGTTGAGAATGCGTTCCCGTAGGTCAGGAGGGGGTAGATAGTTCGGTGAACGGCGGATGGTGGTGCCCACTGCCTTCCACAGAGCCACCGTTTTTCGGCAAGCCTCACACCGAGCCAAATGGGCTTCAACCGCGTTCTCATCAAACGGGTTGAGAAGCCCATCCACATAAAGACTCAACCGCTCTTCCCAGTCAACACATACCGTCTCTTTCATCACGCCCTCCATCTTTGTTAGACGGAGCCACTACTCAATTGTACCGCATCCAACGGGACTCAGGGGCATTATTTAGACGATTTGGGAGCCATTTGAAGTGTATGCGTCAATATTTTGAGTGCCTTGTCCAGATGGGGCTTCTCTATCCCATAATGAGTGACGGCGCGCAGGCGTGTTCCCGACGGCGAGAGCAGGACGCCTTGCCCTTTGAGAGCCTCTAAAAGTGTCGGAGCCGTCCAACCGCTTGCAGGGTCAACCTCAAAGATAACGATGTTCGTCTGCACGCGCTGGGGGTCAATCCGAATGTGGGGTATCTCGGCGAGCCGCTCAGCGAAATAGCGTGCGTTTTCGTGGTCCTCGGCGAGCCGGTCTACCATCTCGCACAGAGCCACAAGACACGCAGCGGCGAGTACACCCGCCTGACGCATGCCCCCGCCCAGCATTCGGCGAGTTCGGCGCGCCTCTTGGATAAACGCTCGCGAACCGCACACAATAGAACCGACCGGCGCACACAACCCCTTAGAAAAGCAAAAGTTCACTGCCTCAAACGGCTCGGCGATTTGCGCAGGAGGCACGCCTAACGCCACACTGGCGTTGAACATGCGCGCCCCATCCAAGTGAAGCAGAACGCCCCGCTCCCGTGCCAACTGAGCCACCTGCTGGATATAGTCCATCGGCAAGACTGCGCCCGAACAGCGGTTGTGCGTATTCTCCAAGCTGATAACGCGTGTCTTGGGCGTGTAGACTGCCTGGCGAATGGCGGTTCGGAGCCTGTCGATTGGGATTGTGCCATCAGGTCGATTGGGCAACACATGCAGGAACACGCCCCCGAAGAAGCCCAATCCGCCGACCTCGGAGGTATAGAGGTGTGACTCGTCGCCGAGAATAACCTCCTCGTTGCGCCCCGTGAGCGTGATGAGGCTCACAAGGTTCGCCATAATCCCACTGGGCACGAAAAGCGCATCCTCTTTGCCGACGCGCTCTGCCGATAGCTCTTCCAAGCGGCGCACGGTGGGGTCGTCGCCCAGCACATCGTCGCCGACCTCCGCCTCCGCCATCGCACGACGCATCGCGGAGGTCGGCTTCGTCACTGTGTCAGAACGCAGGTCAATTAGCCCGTCTGCTTCGCGCACCAAAGAACCCCTTGATAAATGACCTTGCGGACGGTGGAGTGATGATAGGTGGGTAGGGTCTCATGTCCGGGGCGGAAATAAAACACGCGCCCGATACCATAGCCTTGGTTGACCCCGTTGCCCGGTCCTGAGGTGAAGTTGGGGTCAATCCCCTTCCCCACCGTCCAACACAGCCCTGTGGGGAAATATTCGCCTCCTTCAGGGAAGTAGGACTGGAAGACCATCACGAGGGGCGGCGGCACATCAAACGGGGCGCCGTACATCTCTTCGTGTTCTATAACGAAATCCTCAATCCCCTGTGCGATGGGATGCTGAGGAGCGCACACATAGATATGCTCTGGCTCGGCGGGGTCTTTCTCGCGCCAGCCGCCCTTCAGGTGCCCTGTGCAAGAGAGCACGCGTTGGAACGGCTTGGAGTAGTGCCCCGAGTGGAGCACAACCAGCCCCATGCCTTCGTCGTGTACACGCTGGCGCACACGCTCGGCGGTCTCTTCCGAGACCTCCCCGTGACGTGCGTGCCCCCACCAGATGAGCACATCGGTCTGCTTCAGACGCTCAACTGAACAGCCCTGTTCCGGCTCATCTAAGTGTGCTGTGTGGATTTCTAAGCGTCCGTCATTCAGCTCCGTTAGCCCCTCTGCGACAGCGCCTCGTATGCCGTTGGGGTAGTAGGTTTTGGAGGCGTGAGGGGGGTTCTCATCCCAGACTAAAACGCGTATCGTTGCCATATTTTGCTCCCGTTTGCTTAGGATGCGGGAATTATACCGAGCGAGTAGCTGGTCGCCACCACCTGCATCTCCACTTCCGCAATCTGCTCAGGGAGATGGGATAGCACGGCGAAGCGTGCCTGCTTGCCGGGAGCGAGTGTACCCACCTCCGAATCAAAAGTTGCGTAGGCGGAGCCGACCGTGAACAGGCGCAGAGCCGTCAGCGGATCCAACGACTCCTCAGGGTGGAGACAGGTGCCATCGCGCCCTGTGCGAGTGACCGCCGCGCGCCAACCGAGAATCGGGTCGCCGGGCACAACGGGCTGGTCCGAGCTGAACGCCACGGGCACTCCAGCTTTCAGCCAACTCTGGTACGGCATCAGGCGCGTGGCACGCTCCCCGAGTCCTTTCAGGTAGGCGCTGGTGAGCCACCAGACAAACTCAGGTTGGGGCACGACCACCACGCCGAGCCGAGCCATCCGCTCTAAGAGGTCATCTGCCATCAGCATCGCATGCTCTATGCGGTGGCGGTGGTCTGGGCGGGGTTTTTCGGCAAGTGCGCGTTCGTAGCCATCCAGCACAATCTCAATCGCACGGTCGCCAATCGCATGCACGGCGCATTGCCAACCCGCACGGTGGATGGTCAAAATGCGCCCGATGAGGTCTTCAGGGTCATACATCAGCACGCCCGTCGTGTCGGTGTCGGCGTAGGGTTGGCGTAGGGCGGCGGTTCGTGTGGTGAACGCGCCGTCGGCAAACAGCTTCACACTGCCCCAACGCAGGTCAGGGTGGGGACTGGGTGGTTGCGGGTTGGCGCCTGAGGCTTCTCCTGCACTTTCGGGGGTGTCGAGCCAGCCGGCGCGCTTGGCGGAGCCGAACAGAGGCATCAGGGTCATCCGCACGGGTGCGCCCTCCTCCAACGCTTGGGCATAGGCGCGCACTTCCGCTTCCAAATCGTGCCACCCGGTGCTGGC
>JBDNDR010000031.1:0-11469 GCA_046718995.1 Fimbriimonadales bacterium | reverse complement strand
ATCCCTTCGGAGAGCTTCATAATGTTGGACTTGGTGGCGCAGTGGACTTTTTTGCGTCCCTCTGCCCGCGCCAGTTCGAAAGCGAACCGCACAATCTTCTCACAGCCCTTGCGTGAGATGAGCTTAAGCGTCTGAGCCACACCGGGCGTCTGCATATGCTCTATGCCGGCGTAGAGGTCTTCCACATTCTCGCGCACCACCACGAGGTCAATCCCGCGCCCGCTGTAGGGGGTGGGTACATTCGGCATCTCGCGCACGGGGCGTACATTGGCGTAGGTCTCAAATAACTTGCGCAAGGTCACATTCGCGCTCTTTTCGCCATACCCGACGGGCGTCTCAAGCGGACCCTTGAGCACCACACGAGTCTTGCGTATCGACTCAATCGTATCTTCGGGCACGCCGGTCTCTAAACCTCTCTTGAATACGCTGGCGCCTGCTTCGCGGGTCTCCCACTCAATCGGCGCACCAACCGCCTGAATCAAACGCAGTGCGGACTCTACACACTCCGGTCCAATCCCGTCGCCGGGAATCACAGTAATTAGCTTCTTGCCAGTTTCGGTGAGATACGGCATCGTTTTATCCTCCCGTTCGTGCAGAGTATACCCAGCGGGTAAATTTAGGGGCACGATGAGTTTTCAAGAGATGCTGTTTCGGCTGGAGCAGTTCTGGTCTGACTATGGGTGTCTCATCCTCCAGCCCTACGATGTAGAGGTCGGGGCAGGCACGATGGCGCCCGCCACGACGCTCCGCGCGCTGGGACCCGAACCATGGTATGTGGCGTATGTGCAACCCTCACGACGCCCCGCCGACGGACGCTATGCGCGCAACCCGATGCGACTCCAACATTACTATCAGTACCAGGTCATCCTCAAACCGTCCCCCGACGATGTGGTCGATGTCTATCTGGAGAGCCTGCGCGCAATCGGTATTGAACCCGAAGAACACGATATTCGCTTCGTAGAGGACGACTGGGAAGCCCCCACTCTGGGCGCCTCGGGGGTCGGCTGGGAGGTCTGGCTCAACGGCACCGAAATCACCCAGTTCACCTACTTCCAACAGGTGGGCGGAATCGAGTGCGACCCCGTATGCGCCGAGATTACCTACGGTCCCGAACGGCTCTGTATGCTCATCCAAAAGAAGAACAGCGTGTGGGACTTAGAGTGGCATCGGGGTATCACCTACGCCGATGTGGATAAACAGTTTGAACTGGAACACAACTACTACAACTTTGAAGAGGCGGACACCGAGATGCTGTTCCGCCTGTTTGAGATGTATGAGAAGGAGAGTGCGCGTATCGCCGAGCGGGGACTGGTACATCCCGCGTTCGACCTCGCCCTCAAATGCTCGCACATCTTCAACCTGTTGGATGCGCGCGGGAGCATCTCGGTCACGGAGCGGGCGAGCTATATCCAGCGCATTCGTGCCCTCGCCCGCGCCTGCTGCCTGAAGCACTTGGAGATTCGTGAGGCAGAGGGATTCCCACTCCTCCAAAAAGAGTGGCAAGTGGGTTTGAAGCACACGGCTCACAAATAGGCAGGAAATCGCGCGCGGAAGGCGAATCGGGGCTTCGTAGCGAGGGAAATGAGCATGCAAGCACGGCGAGAGAACACTTTTGTCATCGCGTTCCGAGTGTTACTGGAGCGCCCCAGCTTGGCGGTGATGATGTTCCTCCAGTACGCTATCTGGGGCACTTGGTCGGTTGCGTTGGCGGGATACTTAGAGAAAGAGCTGGGCTTTTCGGGGCTGGGTCTGGCGCTGATTTACAACGCGCTACCCCTTATGAGCTTGATTGTGCCCTTCACGGCGGGTCAAGTGGCAGACCGTTTTATGCCCGCTCAGGTCGCGCTGGCGCTGTTCCACCTGCTGGGGGGTGCCCTCCTGGTCGGGCTGGCGTTCCAAAAGGAACTCATCCCGATGACCGCGCTGATGTTGGGCTATACCTTCTTCTACGCACCGACCTTAGCTCTGTCCAACTCGGTGGCGTTCCGCAACCTGAAAGACCCTGCCATAGAGTTCGGACCGATTCGCGTGTGGGGCACGATTGGCTGGATTGTGGCGAACCTCGCCGTAGCCTATGTGCGTGCGAATTATAACTCGGCGCAGTGGGGCATCATTGATGTGTTCGCGATGGCAGGGGCAATCTCCATCGTGGCAGGTCTCATCAGCTTTGCTTTGCCGAACACGCCGCCCTCACGCGAAGGCACCGACCCGCTGGCGTTCCTGAAGGCGTTGCGCCTGCTCGCCAATCGGAACTACCTCGTGTTCTTCTTGGTGGCGATGGTGGTTGCGACCGAGCTCCCGCTCTACTACATTTTGACCTTCCCGTTCCTGCAGTCGGCAGGCGCTGGTATCGGTCTGACCGGGGACAACCTGCCAGCGTGGATGACTATCGGTCAGTGGGCAGAGATTATCACCATCGCTTTTATGCTCCCTGCGGTGCTTCCGGTGTGGGGTATTCGCAAGACGATGCTCTTGGGGATTTTCGCTTGGCCCCTGCGTTATGCGGTCTTCGCGTTGGCGTGGGCGTTCCATGAGACGACCCCTGCGATTGTGTGGCTGGCGGTCGCCTCGCTGGCTCTGCACGGCTTCTGCTATGTGTTCTTCTTCGTGGTGGCGTTCATCTATACCGATATGGTCGCCCCTGCCGACATCCGCTCCTCTGCCCAGGCGCTGATTAATGTGGCGGTGCTGGGTGTGGGAATGCTGATTGGAGGCTTCTTTGCAGGGTGGCTGAAAGACTTCTTCACTACCGACTCCGTGACCAACTACACGATGGTCTTCATCGTGCCGACGGTGATTACCGTGCTGGCAGGGATCCTGTTCGCGTTCACCTTCCGTGAGCAATCGGCAGGAACCGAAGTCGGCACGGCGAACTGAATCAGCAATGGACAAACCACCCGTGACCCATCAGTGGCAGGTACATTTGGCAAGGCAATCACCCGACCGGCTCCCGGTAGTGGTGCTGGTGTTGGTGGGCGTGCCGGTGCTGGGCTGGCTGCTGATGGGGCACTGGTTGTTTGCGTTGGTCGCGTTGTGGATGATACTCACCTCCACTGCTGACTACCTGTTCCCGATACGCTACGAGGCGACCGAGGAGGGCATCCGCCAGCGCGGTTGGACTCCCCGCGCCATGCGCTGGGACCGGGTGAAACGGGTGGTGTGGGGCGAGCAGGGCGTGCTTCTCAGCCCCTTTGAACATCCCACACGCCTCAACGCCTTTCGGGGCATCTTCCTCTGGTACGGCGACCAACGCGAACTGGTAGAACCGCTCCTATTGAAGCACTGTAAGCAAGCGAAACACGATAAAAACGAACACGCACCCAAACGCAAGCGCAAGCGTCAAACAGTTGAGGCATAAACGATGCGCGAGTTCTGGAAAGAGGCGCTGACGGAAGAGCAGAAACAGGCACTGATTGACCAGCTGGCGGAGCAGGTGGTCAAGCGTGGGTTAGCTGCGCCTGCCGTGCTGTTTCTGGAGCTCCACCGCCCGTTCGCCTTCGTCTCGTCCCAGTTCGGCATCATGGCTTCTCCCTTCTTAGCACCGTTCTTCGGGTTTGAAAAGGTGGATGTGTACACCCAGCTCCTCAGCGAGCGCGAGAACTGGACGCGACTGGTCGAACGGATTGAAGAGTTAGAAGAGGCGCGGCGCAGTCAGCGTGTTCAGCAACGAGGGAACGAAGGATGACCTATCAACACGCACAAGATAACTGGTTCTCGGCAATCATCATCGGCTTTATCGCTCTGGTGGTGCTCATCAATATTTTCCGAGCGAAGGCGGGCGCCCAGCTCTACATTCGGCGCATCCCGGGCTTGGACGCAATTGATGAGGCGATTGGACGCTCGACCGAGATGGGGCGTCCCGTGACGATGATTCCGGGCATGACCCCCTTCGGCGTGGTCGCTGTACAATCGCTAACGATATTCAAGTACATTACGAAGCAGATTGCCCGATTCGCCACACCGATGCGCCTGCTCACCGCCGACCCCACCGTGTTCGCCGTTGCGCAGGAGGCGATTGCCGACGCCTACAACGAGTCAGGACGACCCGACCTCTATGACACCGATAATGTACGATTCCTATCCGACCGTCAGTTCGCCTTTGCGTCAGGCGTGGCAGGGCTGATTCAGCGGGAACGAGTCGCTGCGAACTTTATGTTCGGCGAGTTCTTCGCCGAGTCGCTGATTTTCGCCGAGACGGGCAACATGGTCGGCGCCATCCAGGTAGCGGGCACCATCAGCTTCACGCAAGTACCGTTCTTTGTTGCCGCATGCGACTACACCATCATCGGTGATGAGTTCTACGCGACCAGTGCGTACTTGAGCCGCGAGCCGGTGCTGTTGGGCAGTCTGCTGGGGCAGGACATCGCTAAGTTCACCTTCGCCTTGATAATTCTCGCTGGAGCGACCTTTGCGACCCTCTTCGGGGCAGACGCTCCCATCATCAAGCTTCTGGGTCAGCCCGGCGGTTGGGACGCCTTCATGCAGGAATATTTTGGCGGAGGTAACCCATGACCTGGCAACTGAACCCTGAGGAGCAACGGTTTCTGATTTGGGCGATTGTGCTGGGCGCCTTCGTGCTGATTCTGGGTCTGGTGCCTCTCCTTCAAGTGCTACCGCCCCGTGGACGGCGCGCGCTGGTGGTCACCATTACCTTCTTCGCAGGGCTGTTCTTCGCCGCGGAGTATTTTATGCCCGTCAACGAAGAACAGAAGAACCTGCTCACACCGGCAATCCAACCTGCCCAGAATGTGCTTCAGATTATCGGAGCGCTTGCACTGGGGCTGGGAACCTACGGGCTGGTACGGCTCCATCTCAAGAATGTGGTACAACGGCGCACGCAGTGGGGCTATAGCATCGTGCTGTTGACCGCTTTCGTGACGATGGCGTTCTTTAGCATCTGGAACACCTTAGCCGAGAAGGAACTCGCGCCCAAGACCCCCTTCTTGGAAAACGCCTTCAAACTGCTGTTCGACTTCACTTTGGTTCAGCTGGATGCGGCGATGTTCTCACTGATTGCGTTCTATATCTTCTCGGCAGCGTACCGAGCGTTCCGTATCCGCTCGATTGAGGCGAGTATCCTCATGTTCACGGCGATGGTCGTGATGATTGGGATTGTCCCGCCGGGCGCCTACATCAGCTACAACCTGCTGGGCTTCTCGGCTGACCCGACCCCCGAGGGCGCTTCGTTCGGCGAGATGCTTGTCCACAATCTGGGCTTGCCCAAAGTCGCTAACTGGATATTGACCACGCTGAACGCTCCTGCCCAGCGCGCCATAGAGTTCGGGGTCGGCATCGGGGGCTTGGCGATGGCAATCCGCCTCTGGCTCAGCTTGGAGCGCGGGATTACCTAAGGGAGGAGAGCGATGCAACCTCAAACGATTTGGCAAAAGATGTTGACGATTGATAGGCGCCTGCTGTACGCCTTGCTGTTTGTCAATATTATCCTTTTCCTGCTGGTGCCGGTACGCATGCCAGCGTCCATCTCACCGCCGGTACAGAAGTTCTACGACACGATGGAGTCGCTCCAGCCGGGCGACCTGGTGATGGTCTCCTCCAACTGGAGCGCCAGCACACTTGCTGAAAACCAGCCCCAACTGGAGGCGGTGCTGAAGCACCTGATGCGCAAGCGGGTGCGCTTTACCCTCATCTCGATCGAGGCGCAGTCGCGGGACATCTCGTACCGCCTCGCCGAGCGCGTGACCAAAGCCGAAGGCTACGAATATGGACGCGACTGGGTGCATTTCGGGTTCGTGCCGAACCTCACCGTCGCCATCAAGGGAATGGTGACCGACCTGCCGAACACCATCAAGCAGGATGTGCGCGGGATGAGTATCACGAATATCCCGATGCTGGAGGGGATTACCAGCCTGCGCCAGTACAAGCTGGTCGTCGATGTCACCCCCTCGGGCACCCTGCCGGTCTGGATTTCGTACGCGCCCAAAGAAGTCAAGATTCTCTACTGCCCCACCTCCGTGATGGCAGCGGAGGCGTATACCTACCTCGATTCCGGTCAGATTAAGGGCATGATTACTGGGGCGAAGGGCGCTCAGGAATACGAGCAACTGCTCGGCATCGTCGGGCTGGCGTCGCGCTTCACCAACGCCATCTCCTTCTCGCATGTGCTGATTATCACCTTCATTCTGTTAGGGAATATGGCGATGTTTATGAACCGCCTTGCTGAACGGAGGGCAGAATAGATGGAATGGCTCCAGAACTTTCTACCGCTGAGTTTTGACCGCCTGGTTGTCTGGATTGGGGTCTTGTGTACCATCGCCATCTACTCCCTGCTCTACCGCGAGAACCCGCTCTACCGCTTCTTTGAGCATATGTACATCGGACTGGCGGCGGGCTACTCGCTGGGGCCACTGGGCGTGGACATCATCTATCGCTACTACATCGACCCCATCTGGAATCAAGGCTATTGGGCGTGGGCGTTTGTGATACCGTTCGGGATGTACCTCTACTTTATCTACAGCGAGCGCTACGGCTGGGTCAGTCGGCTGGTCATCGGTCTCTTGATTGGGGCTTCGGCAGGGCTGTTCTTCCAAGAGTTCTCCTCACGCTATCTGGTTCAGCTCAATAGCACGCTCCAACGCCCCCTCTGGTTCAGCGCGAATAACCCCGACCTGACCGTTGGCAACTTGATTGTTAACTACCTCTTCATTGTGATCCTGCTCTCGGTAATCACCTACTTCACCTTCTCGTACCAGCAGCGAGGTGCAGTGAAGAATGTAGCGACAGCGGGACGCTGGTTCCTGATGATTGGGCTGGGCGCCATCTTCGGCAACACGGTCATGGCGCGTATGGCGCTACTGATAGGGCGTGCTTACTACATTGTGAGCGACTGGCTCCTAATCGGCGTAGGAGGCTAAGATGATTAATGCAGACCTGTTCCGACAGCGTGTGAGCAGTCTACAGACAGCGATGTTGGCTCAGGGTGTCGATGCGTTCTTTGCATCGACACCCGTGAATATGCTCTATCTCAGTGGGTTCTCTGAGCCGCCGCTGGAGCGCTTGATGTTCCTGCTGGTACCTCAGGAGGGGGAACCCGTCTGGTTCGTGCCTGCTCTAAGCGCCGAAAGCACCTCTACCAACCCAGCGGGCTGGGCGGTGCGCTATGTGTGGCACGACTCCGAAGGTCCCATGAAGGCGTTGGAACGCTGTGTGGGTGAGTACCCGCTGGAGACAGGCGTGATTGCTGTAGACGACGAGATGCCTGCCGGTTTCTTGCTGATGCTTCAGGAGGCGCTCCCGACCGCGCTGTTTCGACGCGGTGCGGAGCTGGTCGCCCATGTGCGCGCTGTGAAGGATGCGACGGAGCTCGCCCTTATGCGCGAGGCGGCGCGCCTGACCGACGAGTCGCTCTCCGCAGGACTGGAACGCTGTATGGAGGGCTATAGCGAGTGGGCAGTCGCCTTAGCCATCCAGCGTGCCCTTTACGATGCGGGGTCGCGCCTCGCTTTCGGTATCCCCATTGTCGCTGCCGGGGAGAACAGCTCCAAACCTCACTACACCACCCGACACCGCCCCCTCCAAGAGGGCGACATCGTTGTGATTGACTTCGGCGGGGTCTGCGAGGGCTACTGTAGCGACATCACGCGCGTGGTGAGCATCGGGCACGCATCCGAAGAGGCGCAGAAAGTCTACCAAGTGGTCTATGAGGCGCATATGCGTGCACGCGAGACCGCCAAGCCGGGCGTACCAGCTCAAGAGGTTGACCGCGCCGCACGCCGTGTGATTGCCGAGGCGGGCTATGGCGACTATTTTGTCCACCGCACGGGGCACGGCATCGGGCTATCGGTTCACGAACCGCCCTACATCGTGGAGGGCAACACGAACCTGCTGGAAGAGGGACACTGCTTCACCATCGAGCCGGGCATCTACCTGCCGGGCAAGTTCGGCATCCGAATCGAGAATGTCTACACCCTCACGGAGCACGGTGCCGAATCGCTGAACGCAGAGCCACCCACCCACATTCGTGAGATTTTTTAAAATTGCGAAATCTTAACTCTATCTTAACACCTCGCCCAGTAAACTTATGGGCGAGGTGAACCATGCAAAGGAAAGGTTTCACGCTAATTGAGCTGTTGGTCGTGATAGCGATAATCGCTATCTTAGCAGCTATTCTGTTCCCCGTGTTTGCCCAAGCGCGCGAGAAGGCGCGCCAGACCTCGTGTGTTTCCAACATGCGCCAGCTCGGCACCACGATGCGGATGTACGCCCAGGATTACGACGGTCTCCATGTGTATATGTGGTGGGAGTGGCACATCCCGCTCTACCCCTACATTAAGAACTGGGACATCTTCGTGTGTCCGAGCTCTTCGGCGCCGAAGCCTCGCCTGGTAGAGTACACCGCCGCTGATGGCTGCCGTGCCAACGACGATTCGCCCGGCTCTATCTTGGTCGGTACCTTCCCGACGAACGCCCCCAGCACTATCACCGCTCGCGGCTGTTCCAAAGTGGCTCCGCGTATCTACGGACACTACGCAAAGAACGAGGAGTTCATCGCCAACTACGGCTACTACCGCACCACCTACAGCGGTCTTGAACACAACGAAGCCGCGTGGGACACCACTTCGGATGTGATCCTGATTGCAGAAGCGCGTTCCTCTTCGGAGGGCGTACCCGAGCGCCTGCGCAGTGTGTACGGTACCAGCACGCTCCCGTTTGACATGGCTCCCTACATCGAGCCGGGTGGCACGAACTGGAACGAGGTGTTCCTAATGCTCTCCGCGCGCCACAGCGGCGGTCAGAACGCTATCTTCGGCGACGGACACGCCAAGTGGGTACGCTACGAGTGGTTCTACTCCGACAAGGGACGCTTCGCCATCTCGCCCCCCATCTCGCGCCTGAACCTACCCGATAGCCAAAACTGGCCCTGAGGAAAGACCGATGCGAAAGTGGTTGATACGCAGTCTCCTAGCGCTGATGGTAGCCGTCCAGCTCAACGCTTGTGGTGGCTCGCAAAATAGTGAAGAAGGCGCAGCAAACCCACCTCCCACCACCAACCCGCTCGGTCAGCAGTCCACACCCGACACAGCCGGTGCCGCTGCTGAAGAGCGGAAAGCGGGCGGCTACTAAAGACAAGGGCACGCAACGGGGCATGTCCCAAGAATCGGGGAGGCACCTTCGGGTTGCCTCCCTATTTCGTAAGGGCTCGCCGAATCTGCCCTCTAATGTGGAATAACCCCCTCGTAGCATGGGAGGCGTCTAAACGGGATGTTTGTACTCATCGGTTTCGTGGTGGTATTCGGCGCAGTGTTCGGCGGGTTCATCATGCACGGCGGAAAGATTGCTGCGCTCATCCAGATTTCCGAGTTCGTGATTATCGGCGGTGCGGGACTCGGCGCCCTACTCGCCTCTAACCCGCCCAGTGTGGTTCAAGCGATTATCAAGCAATCGCTGGGACTGCTCAAGGGTAGCCCCTACAAAAAGGATGTGTTTCTGGAACTCCTGCAAGCGCTGTTTGCCCTGTTCACCTTAGCACGCAAAGAGGGACTGCTGGCGCTGGAGCAACATGTAGAGCGTCCCCAAGAGAGCTCCCTCTTCTCGCAATATCCGTTCCTGCTCGCCAACCACCACGCGTTGGACTTCCTGTGCGACACGATGAAGGTGGTACTCACCGGTGCTGTCGGTCCCTATGAGTTGGCAGAGCTGACCGAAACCGACTTAGAGAAACATCACGAAGAGGTGCTCAGACCTTCCCAAGCAATCAGTAAGATTGGCGATGCGATGCCCGGCTTCGGAATCGTGGCGGCGGTGTTGGGCGTCGTGATTACGATGGGCTATTTGGATCAAGGTGCTGAAACGATTGGTAAAAAGGTCGCGGCGGCGCTTGTGGGAACCTTCTTGGGCGTGTTGCTCGCTTACGGTATCTTCCAACCCCTCGCCGCATCGATGGAACATAGCGTGCATGCCGAAGCCCAATACTACCAATGCATTCGCCAAGCGTTGATTGCGTTCGCTCGCGGGGATGCTCCCCTGACCTGCGTGGAGTTTGCACGACGCAGTATTGAACCGCACCTGCGCCCCAGCTTCCAAGAGATGGAAGAGGCGGTCAAGGGTGGAGGCGCCGCAGCCCAAGCAGCCTAAGGTTGGGGGAACGGCATGGCGAAAGAAGGCGGCGAGATTCGGATTGTCAAACGCAAGAAAGCCCATCACGGGCACCATGGCGGCGCGTGGAAGGTCGCCTACGCCGACTTCGTGACCGCGATGATGGCATTCTTTATGGTGATGTGGCTGATTGGGATGAGTCCCGAAACGCGCTC
Organism: Fimbriimonadales bacterium; assembly: GCA_046718995.1. Taxonomy (GTDB): domain Bacteria; phylum Armatimonadota; class Fimbriimonadia; order Fimbriimonadales; family GBS-DC; genus CAKZQI01. Next base: position 1,201 of record JBDNDR010000031.1, on the reverse strand, counting down.
AGCGATTGCCGCCTACTTCCGCGACCCGGTGGGATTTATGGAGGCGGTGCAAAAGAGCAAGGCGATGTTCAGCATCTCCAACGAACTCCCACCCGGCGCCAAAAATACCGCCAATATGCCCACCGATAAAGGCGACCAAGATACCGAGGGCAAGCAGAAGAAAATCCTAAAAGACCGCAAGACCGAGCGCGCCGAGATGGAAGCCCTTAAAAAATATCTTGAGGCCGCAATCACCAATATCCCCGACCTCGCACGCTTGCGCGAACATGTCAAAATAGAGTTCGTGAAGGAAGGCTTACGGATTGAGCTCATCGAGGGTCCCGAACCTGTCTTCTTCCGTCTCGGCAGCGCCGAAATCACGCCGCCCGCCCGGAAACTGCTGAGCCTCATCGCCCGCGAAATCGGCAAATTAGATAACCGCATCATCTTAGAGGGGCATACCGACTCACAGCCCTATCGCTACGGAGGTGGCTATAGCAACTGGGAACTCTCCGCCGACCGCGCAAACGCCGCACGCCGCGTCATGGAAGCGGGGGGACTCTGGAAAGGACAGGTCGCTGAGGTACGTGGCTATGCCGATACACGCCTCCGTACACCCAGCGACCCGTTCCACTACTCGAATCGTCGTGTGTCGCTCCTTATCCCGTATCAGTCTCGTGAAACAGCGGAGACCAATTAAGGCATTCGGAACATCACCAGTTCGCGTGTGACTTCGCCTCCAGAGCGACGCACGACCACCAGGCGCACCATCTCACCCGACCGTACTCGGCTGAGAACACGCTCCAGTTCGTCGGCGCTACTGATAGCGTTGCCGTTCGCACGCACAATCAGGTCGCCCGGATTGAGTTGGTCGCTCACGGGGCTATCGGGTGCAACACGCGTGATATAGACCCCGCGCTGATTGCCGAACTGCTCGCGCAGGTTGGCAGGAATCTCACCCAACGTGATGCCCAACCGTTCCAGCGGGCGGGTTTGCTCTTGGTTCGCCGTCTGTTGGCGCGGTGCGGTGGGGGCATCTTCGGGATGGATGCCCAAAGTGGCTTCCAACGCTAAGGTCTTGCCGTCACGCAGGACTTTGAGGCTCAGTTTATTATTGGGTCCCTTGTTGGCGATGAGGTCGCGTAGGTCGGTCTCGTTATTGACGGGTTTGCCATCCGCTGCAATCACCACATCGCCCGGTTCAAGCCCTGCTTTCCCAGCT
>JBDNDR010000309.1:0-3131 GCA_046718995.1 Fimbriimonadales bacterium | reverse complement strand
AAATCCCGGACGCGCTCCTCAATCATCGCACGAACCGCCCGAAACTCCTCCAACGGTAAACCTATCGGGTCTGGAATGTTCCAGTGTTCCTGGATGCCCATATAGGTGGCGGGACAGAGCTGGTCTGTGCGGGCGTCGCATAGGCTCACAACAGCATCGAACTGGGCAATATCGAACTCGTCCACGCTTTTGGAGGTCTGGCGGGTGATGTCAATCCCGATTTCGTGCATCGCCTCGATAGCGAGGGGATGCACCCGCCCCGCAGGCATCGTACCAGCGCTGAAAGCGACCACCTCCCCCTCTCCGAAGTGGTTGCCGAAACCCTCTGCCATCTGGCTTCGGCAAGAGTTGCCCACACACACGAACAGGATGGTCTTCACACTTTTCATCTCAGTACCCTCGCTGTCGGTATTGCTCGATACTCTGCTTGTAGCGTTCTGTTCCGTCGGGGCGGTTGATGCTGGCAAGCACGGTTGGCGGAGTACCCGCCTCGGTCATGCGCTCCACAATCCCTGCCACCACCGCCCAGAGCGCCACCACTGCACCAATCCCAGAGGCAGGACAGAACGGTACATCCAGCCCCTCAATCGTCAGCAAGCCGTCCCCATAGGGTGCCCCGTTATCAATCACCAAGTCCGCAACCTCGTAGAGCCGCTTGCCCGAAACATGCTCTGACGCCAGCTGGGAGGAGTAATCTGTCGCCGTCAGAGCAATAACAAACACACCTCGCTCGCGTGCCTGCAGTGCCAGCTCCACCGGGAACGGTGTCTTGCCCGACACACTCCCGACGACAAGCACATCGTTCGGCTGAACCCGACTGCGGTCTAAAGCGGCGCTGACAATATGGCGCACTGTTTCGGGTGTAGTTTGGGCGCCGAGTCCCTGAGCCTCACGGAACGGGTTTGGGTTATTCACTTGGAGGTCAAAAGTGAGCGGCGAGAAACTTGCCAGTCCTCCTGCCCGATTGATGAGCTCCCGCGAGACCAGATGTCCTGTGTCGTATATGTGGATTACTCCCCCACTCTGCAGGCACTGAACGCACCGCTCCACCGCCAGATGAATCGCCTCAAGAGAGCGCTGTTCTACCTTTCTTATCTGCTCAATAATTGTCTCAAAGTAGACCGTAGGGTATCGCATCGCTGGAATTGTACCTTGTTGCCCCTACTCGGTTCACGCTATGGCGAGGCAAACCAACGCTACGCCCTCTCTTGGGGATAGGCAACGCCCCACTGCGCACGCAGGGCGTCCAGAATCCGCATGAGGATTACGGTGTCTTCCAAGCGCATCCAGGGGCTTTCGGTCAGTCCCTTTCGGAGGCAGTCGTGAACATGGCGGATTTCAAACTGGAGTCCATCACCTTCGTAGGGGAACAGCAGATGCTCTTGAGTGCCGTCAGCGCGCGTGAGATAGGCTTCGGAAGGCTTCCACCACGGGGCTGGGAACAGCAGGGTACCCCTCGTGCCGCAGAGTGTGGCTTGCTTGGGCGTGTTCACTCGGATGGAGGCGCTCAGCACGGCTAAAGCCCCTGCAGGGTAGTGGAAAATCATAGCGCAGAGCTCATCCACCCCCGTTTGACCCACCACAGCGGACGAGACCATCTGGTGGGGCACCCCGAGAAACTGGAGTGCCAACGCCACCGGATAGATTCCCACATCCAGCAGTGCGCCCCCACCCAACTCTGGATTGAAGAGACGGCTCTGGGGGTCGTAAGGTGGCTGAAACCCGAAATCGGCTTGCACCAGCTGAATCGTGCCCAACTCGCCTGCCTCCACACGCTGGAAGACCTCGCGCATCAGGGGGAAACAGCGCGTCCACATCCCTTCCATCACGAAGCGTCCCGAGCGGCGTGCCTCTGCAACAACCGCTTCGGCTTGGCGGGCGTTGAGGGTAAACGGCTTCTCACACAACACATGCTTGCCTGCGCGCAGGGCTTGGAGCATGTTCTCGGCGTGGAGGCTATGGGGCGTGGCGACATAGATAATCTCCACTTCGGGGTCGTCCATCACCGCCTCGTAGCTGGCGTAGCGTTTCGGGATACCGAACTGGCTTCCAAAAGCGTCAGCGGACTGCTGTGTGCGCGAGCCGACCGCCACGACACGCGCTTCGGGCACATAGAACGCCGCCTGCATAAACCGCTTGGCAATCTTGCCCGTACCCAGAATGCCCCAGTTGAAACCCTGCTGGCTCATGGGCTAATTGTAGCACGGCGCTACGGAAAAATCTCGCAATCAGCCCGCTAACTCGCTCTGCAGGCGTGCTTGGAGCTCCTCTATGGGCATCGCGCCCAGGTCGCCCGCCTCGCGACTGCGTACCGCCACCTTTTCGCCCTCCATCTCTTTATCGCCGATGATGAGCATGTAGGGCACTTTCTGGGTCTGATGGTAGCGGATTTTGTAGCCGAGAGTCTCACGCCGTTTGTCCAGCTCCGCTCGGAACCCTTGCGCACGCAACGCCGAGTGAACCTTCAGCGCGTAGTCCATATGGCGGTCGGCAATCGGGATGACCACCACCTGCACCGGCGCCAACCAGAACGGGAACGCCCCAGCGAAGTGTTCGATGAGGAACCCCATCATCCGCTCAAACGAGCCGATGGGCGCACGGTGGATAATCACAGGACGGTGGGGCTTACCATCCTCACCCGTATACTCCAAGTCAAAGCGGTGCGCCATCAGGAAGTCTAACTGCACGGTCGAGATAGTCCACTCGCGTCCGAGGCAGTCGCGCACCTCCACATCCAGTTTCGGACCGTAGAATGCCGCCTCGCCCGGCACTGCGACATACTGCAGACCGAGTTCATCCAGCGCCTCACGCAGGGCTTGCTCGGCGGTCTCCCACATCGCATCGTCGTCAATATACTTCTCCTTGTTGGCGGGGTCGCGCAACGAAAGCCGATACCAGAAATCGTGGAGGTTCAGCCGACGGTAGACGGTCTGGATGAGCTCGATGTTGTGCTGGACTTCCGCCTTAATCTGCTCGGGGCGCAGGAACACATGGGCGTCGTTGATGGTGAAACAGCGCACGCGGATAAGTCCCGACAGCTCCCCACTCTTCTCGTAGCGATAGACGGTGCCCAGTTCCCCGATGCGCAACGGCAGGTCGCGGTAGGAGCGTGGTTCGGACTTATAGATGAG
>JBDNDR010000308.1:0-3138 GCA_046718995.1 Fimbriimonadales bacterium | reverse complement strand
CGTGCTACTGGGAAGCCGATTCCCGAACAGCGATGCGCTGGTGGGGCTGGCAGTAGGCACGGCGGCGTTCCAGCTGGCAGGGCTGGCAGAGGTACTCTACTTGGCGCGCCTTGTCGGGAAGTAGCCCACCCTCTTCCAGAGTATAATATCCCCAGGCTACGGAGGGCTGCCGACGGCGTGTCCCGCTACAAGGGCGACCAACGGACGGTGCGACAGATTATACAGCAGGAGAAGTTAGCGAGTGTCCTTAGGGCACCCGACTTTCCCTCCGAACTGCTGGAAAAGACTTTTGACGAGATTGATAAGATGGCAAAAGCTGGCGACATCCGAGCGCGTAGATTGCGTAAACTACTGACCGATAAACGGTTCGATAAGTGATGGGAGCAACGATGTGGTACACAGCGCGCATCCTAATCCGAGTACGGAAGATACACCCGACTCTCCCAGAGGAGGGGATCGGATGGAGTCATCCGCTCATTCCAGAAAAGCTGGTCGCCAAGTTTGAAAGTACACTTGAAGCGGAGTTAGGACGCGTGCATCTGCCAAAACTTGCCCAAATCAAGAGTCTCTGCGCTAAGTTTCCCAGCTATCTGCAATCTCGCGGGTTGAAGCACATCGGCGAGCTGGAACCGAGCCATATCCTGGATTTCCTGGACTATGTCAAGCAAACGTGTAGACCACCGCTCTACCAACGGTATCTGCGAGCGATAGCCCTCGCATTATCGGTCTTCCTCAACGACAGCGATAGAAGCTGGATTGAGTCTGTCGATAAGGAGTTACGCTGGCTGGGTGCTTGGTATGAGGAGATGCTGGTTCTCTTTGAAGCGGAGAACGAAGAGCAGGCAACACAAAGGGCTGAGGCATGGGCACGGGAACTTGTGGCGAAACACCAAGCGAATGCCAACCCAGACGTCCAGTGGGAGTTGGTTGATGTGCTCGATGTTTACGAGGTTCTTGACAGTGAAATCGGCTTCGGAACCGAGCTTTATTCACGCTATCTTAGCGAGTCTGAGGTGCCACGGCGTTATCGCACGCCGACTCAACTGATTAGGCGTTAGTCAACTCCTATCTTCGTTTAGCCAGATTCCCCAACACGCAGGAAATCAGCCCCACAGAGCGAACCCCATAAACGCTATGCGAAACCGAGTAATCTTTTGCGTTATTGCATTGTGGCTGGTCATCGTCTCCGGAGCGCAGACCCCCGAATGGCACATCAACCGCGAACGCATGACCGAGACCTTCATCACCCTTGCTAAGATAGAGAGCGGAAGCGACAACGAGGGCGAGATAGGACGGTTCCTGATGGAGCGTCTGCGTGCGCTGGGTGCCGACACAGTGGAGATGGATGAAGCACATAAACAGATAGGGGGCACTGGCGGGAATGTGATTGCGCGCTTCAAAGGCACGACCAACGCCCCACCGCTCCTGCTGAACGCTCATATGGATACCGTGTCGCCCACGCCGAACATCCAGATTGTGCGTGAAGGGGACCTGATCCGTACTGATGGCTCCACCATACTCGGCGCTGACAACAAGGCAGGAATCGCTATCATTTTGGAAGTGCTTCAAACCCTCAAGGAGCGCAACCTACCCCATCCGCCGCTGGAGGTGGTGTTCACCATCCGCGAAGAGAAGGGACTGCTGGGAGCGAAAGCGTTCGACCCCAGCAAACTCAGGGCAAGGCACGGCTTAGTGGTCGATGGGCGCGAAATCCCCGAAGAAATCTTCATCCAGTCGCCCACCCACTGGCGGTTTGAGGTCGTGTTCACCGGGCGCGCCTCCCACGCTGGGGCAGAACCCGAAAAGGGACGCAACGCTATCGTGATGGCAAGCAAGGCGATTGCCCAGATGACCTGGGGACGCATCGACCCCGACACCTCCGCCAATGTGGGCGTGATAGAAGGTGGGCAGGCGATGAACATCGTGCCCGACCGTGTGAAACTGGTGGGTGAGTTCCGAAGCTTTGACCCCGACCGCGTGAAAGCGCTTGCGGAGAAATGGAAAGCCGCCTGTGAACAGGTCGCCCAAGAGATGGAAGGCACAGCAGAGGTGACCCTGAGCAAAACCTTTGACGCCGTGCGTACTTCGCCCGACTCACCACTGGCACAGAGCGCGCTCAAGGTGATGCGCCAACTCGGTGTGGACGCTCGGCTCACTCGCACGGGAGGTGGTTCTGACGCCAATGTGTTCGCCGGCTACGGGATCGATTGCCTTGTGTTTCCCACTGGCGCTGCCGACATCCACTCCACCAAAGAGAATCTTATCTTGCCCAACTTCTACCGATGCGGTGAGGGTGTTCTGCGGATTGTGGTGGAGTGGGCAGGGCACTCAAAGTAGATGTTCTTGGAGCCACTGGGCGGTCTGATCCAACAGGCTACGCTCCCACTCGGGAGTGCTGAAGATATGGTCGGCGTTCGGGATGAGGCGAAACTCAAACCGCTGGGCACTCATGAAGGCGTTTTCGTAGGCGCGCCCCTCCTCAGGTGTGACTGCCTGATCCGCCGAACCGTGAAGCACGAGTACAGTGCCTTTGTAAGGGCGGACGGCTTCCAAAGGTTTGATGTCGGGCAGCTCGCGATAGAAGTTCACACCCACCAGGAACCCGCCCCGATTTTGGGGACGGTCGGGCACACCCGTTGGAGGCATCCATTTCATCGGGTTGGAGACAGGCGCCCACAACACGAGCGTGCGTACCGAGCCTGCGCGGGGTTGTGCCAGCGCCGTGACGCACCCACCCAAAGAGAAGCCCAGCATCGCGATACGCTCTGGGTCAGTGCGACGCTGGGCACGCAGATAGCTGAGGGCGTTCAGGCAGTCTTCCACCTCGCCCCGAATCGTCATCTCTTCGAACAGCCCCTCGCTATCACCAGAGCCGAGAAAGTCGTAGCGCAAGACCATCATCCCGCGTTCTGCCAGTAAGCGCGCGGTGTGAACAAACAGGCGGTGCGTTTCCGTTTTGTTGCCTGTGAAACCGTGCGACATCAGTACCGCAGGCACACGTCCCCGCCCACTCGGCAGATGTAGCACGCCCGCCATCCGCTTGCCCCGACTGGGAATCCAAACCAATCGCTCGTCCATCGGCTGGCTTATTCTGGGAACCGGGTTGGGTTCCTGCTAAGAGCGCCTAACAAAACTGGG
>JBDNDR010000307.1:0-3147 GCA_046718995.1 Fimbriimonadales bacterium | reverse complement strand
TGTGATGATGCGCGAGGAGATTGATGAGATCCGCACATGGGCACGGATGCGCACCCGTCCCGCCAGCAGTCCGCCTAAGCCAGAGAACAGCACCCGCCGCAAAAAACAAAAGCACGAGATGGGCTAAATCCATCTCGTGCTTTGATCAACCATCAGAACCTCGCAGAGAGGCTTTAGAGCTTCTCCTTACGAGGGCAGGCTTTGCTCCCCAAACGCCTTTGTAGCAACTTTTGTGCCAAAAGCCACCGAATCGCTGGGGTATCCTGATACTATGCCAAAACGCATCCTGGTCACGGGCGGAGCCGGCTTCATCGGGAGCCACTTCGTCGACCATCTGCTAAAGACCTACCCCGACTACGAGGTCGTGGTGCTGGATGCCCTGACCTACGCCGGGCGCATGGAGAACCTCGCTGATGCCCAGCAGTCGCCCCGATTCCAGTTCCTCAAGGGCGATGTGCGCGACCGTGAGGCGGTCAGGCAAGCGATGCAAGGCGCCCACTGGGTCGTCCACTTCGCCGCTGAAACCCATGTCGACCGCTCTATTTTGAACCCCGACGCCTTTATCACCACCGATGTGTATGGCACTTATGTCATGCTGGAGGTGGCGCGGGAGATAGGGATTGAACGGTTCGTGCATGTGAGTACCGATGAGGTGTACGGCTCGGCGGAGGCAGGTGAGTTCCACGAAGAGTCGCCCCTGCGTCCCAACAGCCCCTACTCCGCCAGCAAAGCGGGAGCCGATTTGCTGGTGCGTGCCTATCATCAGACCTACCAACTGCCCGTGTTGACTGTGCGCCCCAGCAACACCTTCGGGCCGCGCCAGTATCCCGAAAAGCTCATCCCCTTCTTCATTACCCGTGCGCTGAGCGACCAGAGCCTGCCCGTCTACGGCGATGGTCAGCAGGTGCGCGATTGGCTCTATGTCAAAGACCATGTGCGGGCGATTGACTTGGTGCTCCATCACGGGCGCATCGGGCAGGCATACAATATCGCAGGGGGCAACGAGCGAACGAATATGGAGATTACACGCAAAATCCTGCAGCGGCTCGGAAAACCCGAAACGCTTATCCAGTTCGTGCCCGACCGACCCGGTCACGACCGACGCTACGCCCTCGACACCACCCGCATCCAACAGGAGCTGGGTTGGCGTCCTGAAGCCGACTTTGACCACGCCCTTGCCGAAACGGTGCAGTGGTATCTGGACAACCCCACCTGGTGGCAAACGATTCTAAATGAGCAAGCCGAGTACCGTGAGTTCGTCGCACGCTGGTACCAACGAGGCTAACCCTCAGGTATACTCTCGCTCGCAAGGAGGACACGACTGATGACTATTAAGGAGCAGTTAGATGCGATTGTAGCGAAGCGCAATTTGTTAGAACACCCCTTCTATCAGGCGTGGAGTGCGGGCACTCTGCCAGTAGAGGCTCTGCGCGACTACGCACAGGAGTACGGCGCGTTCATTCGGGAACTGCCACTCGGCTGGCACATCCAGAACGATGAGGAGACCGAACACGAGGAGCAAGAGCATATTGAGCTGTGGGAGCAGTTCGCCCATGCACTCAACACCCATATCGCCGATGCGGAGCGACCTGCAGTGCGTGCCTTGATTGAGACCACGCGCCAGCTTTTCAGCGACCCGGTGACGGCGCTTGGGGCGCTCTATGCGTTCGAGGTGCAACAGCCTGCAACCGCCCAATCCAAGCTGGACGGGCTGGTGACCCACTACACGCTTCCTGAGGGAGTGCGTCCTTATTTCGAAGTCCACGCTGTCAACCACCACGAGGCGGAGAAGCTGTTAGCTCGGATGAGCCTGCTGAGCGAAGCCGACCAGAAGCGTGCGCTGGACGCCTGTGCCCAGATGTGCGATGCCCTCTGGAACGCCTTGACCGACCTCACGCCCGAAACGGTTCACTGCGATTAAGAATCCTCTTAACCTCCCTCTCTCTGCACGCATAGAGGGGCTTGGGGTTAAGGCGAAAAATGAGATGCTTCACTTCGTTCAGCATGACGAGGGTGGGGCGTTTGGCATAGCAGGAGACCGCACTGCCCTCCCCCTGCATTAGGGGGAGGGTTTGGGTGGGGGTAGGATTGTTCACCCCCTCCTGCAGGTTCCCCCTGCCCGCAGGGGGAACCGTGTGTGGCTCTCCGCTCCACCCGTCACCCGGAGCCGTGCCCCCTTCGTCACCCTGATCCGCAGGCGAAGGGTCTTGTTGAGATGCTTCGCTGACGCTCAGCATAACGGGGTGGGAGCGCAACAAAACCCGTATTCGTCACCCTGAGCGGAGCGAAGGGTCTTGTTGAGATGCTTCGCTGACGCTCAGCATGACGAGGGTGGGAGCGCGCGACGAAACCCGTATTCGTCACCCTGAGCGGAGCGAAGGGTCTCCGAGATGCTTCGCTGGCGCTCAGCATGACGGGGTGGGGGGCTGTGCCGACTCCCCTCTCTGCTTGCGGAGAGGGGCTGGGGGTGAGGTGAAAAGCAGAGATGCTTCGCTGACGCTCAGCATGACGGGGGGAGGTGTTCCGCATTGACGGGGTGGGGGGCTGTGCCGACTCCCCTCTCTGCTTGCGGAGTAGGGCGGTTTCGGTTCACGACTCCACAACGGATGGGGTAGAATCTGCCACCAAGGATGGGTCGCTATCGCTGGATTGTGCGCACGGCAGAACGAGAGGCATCCCTCAAGCTGGCAAACGAGCTGAATGTCAGCCTTGCTGTAGCGAGCCTGCTTGTGGCGCGTGGCTATACCGACGCCGAGAGTGCCTATAAGTTCCTCAACCCCTCGCTATCCGACCTGAGCGATTTCCGTTTGCTCCCCGATTTAGAGCCTGCTGTTCGGCGTTTAGCCTGTGCCGTGGAGCGCAAGGAGCCAGTGCTGGTCTACGGCGATTACGATGTGGATGGGGTCAGCTCCACCGCCCTCTGGATTACGACCCTGCGACGGCTGGGCGTACCTGCCGAACCGTTCGTGCCCCATCGCGAGCGCGAGGGCTACGACCTCAACGCCGAATCGGCACTGCGTGAGGCACGCCAAATCGGAGCGAGGCTGGTACTGACCTGCGACTGCGGTATCCGTGCCCATCAAGCAGTCGAAGCCATCCAGTCGGAGGGGATTGAGGTGCTAGTGACCGACCACCACGAACCCGGCG
>JBDNDR010000306.1:0-3174 GCA_046718995.1 Fimbriimonadales bacterium | reverse complement strand
ACCCGCTCGTAAGGGGGTGTCGGTTCCCAGCCTGCGGGTCGGTCGTGAATGAACACCAGCACGAGGGGGAGCGAGAGAACCAGCCCAGCCAGTCCCAAGAGCGCAAAGCCCAACCGCCAACCGTAATGCTCCACCACAGGGATAATCAGCCACGGAGCGAGCGCCAGCGCCACCAGAATCCCTGCTACATAAATGGAGTTGGCACGCCCGCGCTCGTGAGGGGGGAACCATCGGCTCACCAACGCACTGTTCATCGGCATATGAACGCTCTCAGCGACTCCCAAAAGCAGGCGAAGTCCAATCAGTGCCCCCAGCGAGCCTCCAAACGGATATACCAGAATCGTGCAGACCGAGAACCCTACCACCGACAACACCAGACTGCGCTTGACCCCGAAACGCTCGGCGAGAGGGCTGAGCAACACCTGCGCCAGCCCGAAGGTGAGATAGAACGCACCCAGCAGAAGATTCCCATAAGTGCCAATCTGGCGGTCGCTCCAGCCGAACTCCCGCGCAATTTGGGGCAGGGCAATCGCCAAGTTGTTGCGGTCTATGTAGTGTACAAACACCGTGACCGCCAAGACCACAGGGATGACCCATCGGTTCACACGAGGCACGATTCGCCGAGCCGGGTGAACTCCCTACAACGGCTCAGCAAGCGCCAGCCATAACCAGCTATGCAGGGGGAACGGGTGCTACTCGCTCCCTTTGGGCGTCTCCCACCGAATCAGAATCGGCTCTTGGGGCTGGAGTGTGAGAACCTCGTCCACAGGCGAGCCATCGAGCAGGTTCACCCCACGCACCGGCTTACCTTGGGCATCCAGTAGACGCACGGTGATGGGCTGTTTGGTGTAGTTGCACAGGCTGGCGACGAACCCTTGCTCGTAGGGGGCGGTGTGGTAAGCGACGCCCCACGCAGGCTGATTGTCGGGTGTGCGTAGGTTGAGCGGACGCACGACACCCCATGTGCCCAAGAAAGTATCCAAGCGGCGATGGAGTGCGCGCTCTGGGGTGAACGGGTTGCGCTCGACGGTGGTGACGCCCGCACGCGTACCCCGACGCCGACCATAGCGGTCATTCACCAGCAGTGGCTCACCGTATCCCAGCAGAAGCGTGCCTTGACTCTGCCGTAGGCTATCCAAGTAAAGGAACGCCTCGTCGGAGAGGTACTGGCTATTGGCGACAAGCACGCGCTGGACAGTGCTGGGCACAGTGCGCCGCTCTAACTGACGCTCGGTGATAAAGCCCACCCGCACACCCAGCATTCTCAGCACGATGTAGAGCGTGTCGCGTGGTACGACTGCGTCCACACCCTGCAAGACGAGGTCATAGGGCGAATGGAGCAGATACACATCGGGCGGCTGGTTCTGCAGGGCGGCGATGTAGGGCGCCAAGCGGTTCAAGTCCAGCGTGGTATGTGCCAACGCCTCCACCACGCCGGGGCGGTGGAGTAGGCTCCCTGCGAAATCGCTCTTCGGGTCGTCGGTTCGCTCCCAGACCCAGAAGGTGGTGGCTGATACACCGTGCAGAGCCTCAGACCAGAGGACGGCGCGCGCATGCTGAGGTGGGACGAACCGGCGCTCCCGGTCAGGAATGATGTGGTTCTCCGAGTTGATGAGGGGAGCGTTGCGCAGGGAGCGTTGGAAATCGTGTGCCATCAGTGTGCGTACCCAGTTGAACGCCCACTCAGCGCCGGGACTGTAGCTGTAGCCAGTGCCGGCATCGTTGCCGTTCAGCTCGCAAAACTCGGCGAAATATTCGGGGTCTACGCCCTGATACCGTTCCCGGTCGTTCAGGAAGGTCCAGTTCATCAGCTTGCTATGTTTGGGAACGCCGGGCAGGAGCTCGTTGAACGCCTCTGCCATTGGGCGGTGCCAGTTCGCCAGCGCCTCAGCGTTGAACTCCGTCCATTCGGCGAAGGGCACTCCTTCGGTCGGCACGGGAACCTCGTCCCAGCTGGCGTAGTTGGTTTTCCAGCGCGTGTTGAGCGTGACCAGGTTTCGATGGCGGTTCTGGAGCCAAGTGCGCCACGCTTGCAGGTGGAGGGGCGATTCGGGCGATTCGCGGTTCGTTGGCTCGTTGGAGAGGCAGATGCTCAGCAGGGCAGGCTGGTTCCGAAGGAACGGCGTAATCTGGGCGATGTAGTCGCGCAGAACCTTCGTGCTTTCCGGCGCAAAGAGGCTGTACTTGAGGAAGCCTTCCCGTTTCTGGCGCAGGTGCGGATACTCCTCATAGACCCATTCGGGCATATAGTGGGGGCTGATTAGGTAGTCCACCTTGACATTCGCTTGAGCCGCACGCTTGAGCACGGGCACCACATCCTCCTCCATCGCCTGAAGGCTGACCTTGCCCTTCTCGGGGAAGATGTCCCACACCCCGCGCTCAATCTGGATGAGGTTGAAACCCATCAGCGGGAACTTCTCCACATCTTGGCGCACCTGCCCGAAGTGCCCGAAGCCCACGAAGAACACCGGCTGGCGTTGACGCTCGTTGGTGAGTGGGTTGACCGTGTCGGCAATCAGAGAGGTGCCCTGCAGTTCCACAGGCGAGGTCACATAGCGGGGCACGGTGGGCAGGCTCCGCTCGCCCCGCTCTACGGCGTCTAACAGCTGGTTCAGGCGTTCCGCCATCGGTTCCATCTCAGCGAGCTGTTGGAACGCGCGCTCGATCTGGCGTTTTTCGATATCCTCGCCCACATAGCGCACAAACTCTTGGAGGATGGTGAAGGTCGCCTGCGGATAGGCGATGTCTTGACCTTTGTTGCGGATGGCTTGCAGGCGTTCTTGCCAGCGTGGGAGCTGGGCTTGAATGGCATCCAACCTCTGGCGCGCCTCACGGGCTTGATAGAAGCGGATGGGCATCGTTGCCTCCACAGGTTGACCGCGCTGGGGACGCAAACGCACTTGAAGCACGGTCTCGGGACTGTTCGGCTCTTCAAACTGGAACTCGGCACGCACATAACCCGCAGGGAGACTCGCCGATTGACGCAGGCTCTGCTCGCCCAGGGACACCTCAACCTGAAGGTTCGGCTCCGCTTGGGGCAGATAGAACTCGACTGTCCCTGCCCACGAACGCTCGCTCAGGTAGACCTTGTGGGGTAGGCTCGCCATCACGATGAACGGTTCGTTCGCTTCGGCAGGTGGTGCGAAGGGTGTGGGGCTATCGCCACGCTCTAAC
>JBDNDR010000305.1:0-3175 GCA_046718995.1 Fimbriimonadales bacterium | reverse complement strand
GGACTTACCCGGCTGCTGGATGGAGCTCCACCAGATATCGCCACCCACTTGTCCGGCAGGGCGTGGAGCCTCCAGGAGCGCGGCGTCCACCCAGTTCGTGCCATCGGTAGAGTATTGCAGTTGCACATAGCGCGAAGCGGTGTTGCTCCAGCGGATGTCAAAGTTGATTCGAACATTGGTGTACCACTGGCTCGGGCTGGAAGTGGTGGTGGGCACATTGAACTGAATACCGCGTTGACCGCTTTCTGTGCCCTGAGCGGCGTAGGTGGTCGTGTTGTAGCCGCGGTTGGGAGAGCCAGTATCCAGGGGCGAACCCGTTACAAAGCTGGCGGTTGTACCTCCCACGAGGGCAATCGACGAACCAGCGGCGTTCGCACCGCCATCGGGGATAGTGTTATCGTCGTTGAAGTTCCAGAAAGCAATCTGGGTCTGGGCAGAAGCCAAGCCAACTACCGACAAAGCCAATCCAAGCGCAAAATAGTTGCGCAGAGTTCCAAGCACTCTCATTTCATCTTCCTCCAAGCACATTCAGAATGTGCAACTAAAGTATAACCGCCCCGATGTTAAGGGCGGGTTAAATTTGGGGAGAATTTTATCAATTTTGCTGAAATTGGTGGGATGGCTGGGGCATATCGGCACGCAGGTGGTTGAGCAAGCCTCAGTTGCCTCGTGGATTGGTTGTCCTGCAAACCAGTTTGGCTCAAGTTTGCTTGAGTAGAGTTCCTGAGGTCAGCTTGGCTTCAAGCTTAGCTGTAAGCGTTGATATCTCAAGGTAGGGTTCGCCCCGGAGGTCGAGCGATTTCAGGAGTCCTTCTGCGTTGGTGCTCAGTCGTTGCGATATATTCAGACTCAGAGACCGATTCGGTTGTTTTGCCATTTGGTACACATGAAGGTGCATAGCGTCGCTCAGTTCAGCTGGATTACTAAAATGATTGAAGCTAAATTCGTCCTTCATATAGTTGAAAAGCACATCTTGGAGGACAAGTACTAACCTCTTGTGGAGATGCTCGAAGGTACGAATCTTATGATGCAGTTGGACGAGTGTTGTCTTGGCAGTCATTTTCCAGTTAATTCCATAGGACTTCAGGGAAGATACCTTCAGTTCATCCTCAGGTAGAACGCCGAGTTCCAGAAGCAGTTGCTGCCGATGAGGCCAGAGGGTGCCAGTGGTGTCCAACGCCTGAACTTCTATCCCAACAAAATCTACTACCTTACCAGAGCGCACCGATGCCAACATAAAGTCGATAGTGCCGCCGGGTATCGAAACTTCACGAACGATGTGGAGTTCGTTGTCAGGATGATGCGTGCTGAGCAAGGGAATGCAATCGATGAATATCTGGTTCCGTTCGAGCAGTCGTGCAGGACAGATGACCACAGCATCCTGCGCCCTGCCCGAGAGAATGGTACAAGTCCCGATAGAGGTGTTGGGATCGCTCTTTCGAACCTTATAACATCGCTTGGATAGGAAAGGACATTCCTGCTGATGCACGATGCGAGACCAGTCTGCTTGTGGGCTTTCCGTAGCGTGCCCGAACAGTTCGACCACCTTACTCATAGAAGCGTAGCGCACCGTTTTTGAGCGATTTCTAAGTAGCGACGCGAGATGTCAATCCCTATCGATTGACGCCCCAAGTTATGGGCTGCCAGCAAGGTCGTTCCAGTGCCACAAAAGGGGTCGAGGACTAAACCGTCCGGCGGGCAGGTGGCAAGTAGCGGAATACGGCATAGGTCGACGGGGTACGGGGCAAAGTGGCTCTCTCGCTTCTGGGTGTCCTCGGGTAGGATGTCCCAGACATCGGTAGGCTTGCTACCTTTGGGATGGTACTTGAGAATATAGAACCCGCGCTCACGGAGTTCCTTTGCGCGTCCAGAGACCGTTTCGCTATCGGAGTGGGTCGTGCGTTGTTGACCGCGAATAATCATGCGGAAGTCGGAGATATGCCCAGCACGCACTTCAGCCAAAGCCTGCTCCAGAGCAAGGAGCGCTTGACGCTTTTCCTCATCACTCAAAATCGTGGAGAGCTCAATTTGTCGTTTATAGCGTATCCCAGAAACGCCAGTAGCCGAAACAACCGCACCGTTCACTACCCGTGCCTTTCGGGGCTTCGTGCGGATGGAGTCAGCGTCATAGTAATACTTAGGCTGCTGCACAAAATGGAACACATACTCGTGAATGTTGGCAAGCCGGTCGGTGCTGTTGTCCATGCCACTCTTAACTTTATTCCAAATCACACTATTTCGAAGAATCCAGCCCTGTTGGTCAATCATCGCAAGGGCTAATCGCCACGGAATACCAATCAGTCCCTTGTTCTGATAAGTGTCGCCGATGTTAAGCCAGAATGAGCCTTCCGGTTTAAGGACTCGTTTGAGCGCACCGAATATGTCCAGAAGGTTTTGAATAAACTCACGATAGTTCGATTCCATCCCGATACCTCCACCGTCATATTCACGCTTCTTCCAGTACGGCGGTGAGGTCATCACGAAGTCTATGCACGCTGGAGGCAACTGCTCTAACACCACGCGTGCATCACCGAGCAATAGTAAGGGCTTGAGAAGTCCACTCTGCCGATAGGCGTCCACAGCATAGGCATAATCCGATGTAATGAGCGAGTCTATACAGCGGGTGTCGAATCTATCGGGCTTGGCTGCTGTCTCCATAATTTCCCCTCCACTACCGCAAAGGTTCCGTAGTGCTTTTATACCTCATTCGCTCTCCCTCTAAGACGGAGGGAAACCTCTCCTAACCCTCTTCGTCCACAATCTGGATGTGGAGTTCGTGGAGCTGCTCCTCGCTCACAGGGGAGGGCGCACCGAACATCACATCGACCATCGCCGTGTTCTTGGGGAACGCAATCACATTTCGGATGTTCTCGTCATCGCACACCAGCATCACCAATCGGTCGATGCCCGGGGCAATCCCTCCGTGGGGCGGGGCGCCGTACTCAAACGCCTCCAACAAGTGCCCGAACCGCTCCTGAATCTCCTCTGCAGGATAGCCGAGCAGTTGGAAGATTTTATCTTGCAGGTCGCGCTGATGGATACGGATGCTCCCGCTGGCGACCTCGTTGCCGTTGCACACCAGGTCATAGCACTGCGCGCGTACCCTGCCAGGATCCGTGTCCAGCAGGGGGATGTCTTCGGGTTTGGGGGAAGTGAACGGGTGGTGCGAAGGGTT
>JBDNDR010000304.1:0-3189 GCA_046718995.1 Fimbriimonadales bacterium | reverse complement strand
CGCCAAATCAACCTTGCGGTGGTTGTAGGTAATCTGGGTCTCGTTTTCGCGATACAGACTCGCCATGCCCTCACCAAAGTAGAGTTCGAGAAAGCTGGGGAGGGAGCGATTCCAAACGATGTTCAAGTCGCGCAGTCGCTTATGGATAGCTTTCTTGTCAAGGATGAGCTTGTAAAGTTGGAGCACGATGCTCTTCCCCGTTGCTTGCGGACCCACAAAAACGGTCAGGTTGCCAAAAGAGAGTTGGGCATCCTTCACAGGTCCGAAATTCTCCACCCTCAGCGCTGGCTTGGCATGCATTAACTAAAGAGTATACCAAAATGGAGCGAGCAACTCTTTCCCGTTCCTCGCCACTTAGATTGATGACGATGAGGCAAGCCACAGCATACGCGCTGATGTTGGTTTGCCCTGAGTGTTGTGAGAGGGTGGGCAGGGCTAAGCGCCCAGCTCCACCTCTTTCTCGTATAAAGTGCGCGCCTTATCATCGGGCAGGTCGCGGTTGCGCTTGTGGAGCACACGCACACGCACCTTCTCGGCACCCTCTGGGATGGGGTGGCGTATCACGCGTCGCTCGCCGGGCTTGAGGCGCGTGTCGGAACCATCAATCGCCACATTATCCGCCAGCAGGGTCTGACGCTTAGCCAGTTCCTGCTCGCCCTTGAGGAACTGGGCTTCCACAATCACCACCACATATTCGGGTCCAGTCGGCACAGTGTGTCCCACTTGCACGCTTTCCATTTTGATTTGGAGTTGCCCCTCGCGCGGCGTGATGTCCATCTTGACGCCCTTTTGGAACATTTCGGGTGTGGCGCCTTCAAACTTGTGGATACGCGCTTTGCGAGCGGGGAGACCATCTCCGGTGGCGATGGGGCGTTCCACTACGGGCATGTGGCAGTTCACACAGCCGTTGGGGTCTTTGCCCCATTCGCTTTGCTTGTACCAGTCCACCGTACCAAAAATCTCGTGGCAGGTGGCACACATGTCGACGGTGCCGAACTTCTCGTTTTTGACGGTTGCGTGGGCGTCGGTCTTCGTACCGAGCGTGCCGTGATACGCTCCATTGGCGTCTTGGTGGCAGCTGATACAGTCTATGCCGTGAGGACGCTCATCAGCGCGCAGTTCGGGATGTTCGCCGAACCCTTTGACCAGGATCGGTTCGGGCGCGTGGCAGGGGAGGCACATCTTGAGCGAGCGGTTGCGCGAGGTTTGTGCGAAGGTCTCACTTTCCCAAGCCTCAGCGTGGCGCGACTCCGCCCAATCGCGTGCTTCGTTCGGGTGGCAGGTTTGGCAATCGCCCCGCACTTTCGGGACATCGTTGTGGGGCGCTTCGGGTTGATACGAACGCCCAGCTCCCACCAGCATCATACTCAGTGCCACGACCGAAACTGCCCAGTTCAACACCGTGTTCATAGCACGATTCAATTACGATAGCCACCTCGTGATTCCTGCTAACTGGTCTGAGACCCTTCGCGTTCGCTCAGGGTGACGGGTAGGGTCTGGTGCGGGGAGCCAAACGCGGTTCCCCCTGCGGTAGGGGGAACCTACGGAGGGGGTAATCAATTTCACCTCACCCCCCGCCCCTCTCCGCAAGCAGAGAGGGGAGTCGGCACAGACCCCACCCCGTCATGCTGAACGCAGTGAAGCATCTCAGACCCTTCGCTCCGCTCAGGGTGACGGGGGAATACGCTCGCCAACAACGCCCCCACACCGTCATGCTGAGCGCCAGCGAAGCATCTGAGACCCTTCGCTCCGCTCAGGGTGACGGATGAGTCGGTATCTTCTTGCCCAGAAGTATGACCCTCTACGGAGAGGTACAATTCAATTCCGATGAATAGCTACCGTGTGCTGATTGTGGACGACGAACCGGTGATTCGCTTAGACCTCAAGGCGATGCTGGAAGGCATGGGTCATGTGGTGGTCGGAGAGGCGGATAATGGTGAAGCCGCTCTTCAACTGGCACGTACCCTCCAGCCCGATCTGGTCATCGCCGACATTATGATGCCCGGCATGGATGGGATTGAACTCTCGCGCCGCTTAGCGAAGGAGCGCATCGCCCCCGTACTCATCCTGACCGCCTATAGCGAGCAGGCGATGATCGAAGGCGCCGACCAAGCAGGCGTGCTGGGCTATCTGGTCAAGCCGTTCCGTGAGGTGAATCTGGCGCCTGCTATCCAAGTCGCAGTGAGCCGATACCGCGAGCTACGCGCCATAGAGAATCAGGTACTCAACCTCGCCCAAGAGATGGAAACCCGCAAGAAGATTGGGCGCGCCAAGCGCGTGCTGATGCGTCAACTGGGGCTGAACGAGGAAGAAGCGTTCCGAAGGCTCCAAGCGACCGCTGAAAGCACAGGCAAGCCACTCGGCGAGGTTGCCGAAGCTATCCTGTTAGCTCATCAGGTACAGCCCGACCCACGCGAAGAGTGAGGAGTGACTATGGAACCACGCACACCTTCGGAAACCGCCGTGACCCTCACCCAGATGATGAACCCCGAACATGCGAACCCACTCGGAAATGTTCACGGGGGCTGGGTGCTCAAACTGATCGACGAAGCGGGCGGGATTGTCGCCTCACGCCACGCACGATGCCCCGCCGTCACCGCCGAAATCGACTCGGTCAGTTTCCGTGCGCCCGTGCATGTGGGCAATCTGGTTCATGCCCATGCACGCATCACACGCACCTGGCGCACCTCGATGGAGATTCGGGTCGTTGTGGAGGCAGAAAACCTGCTCACGGGGGAACGACGCACCACCTCCGTCGCCTACTTGGTCTATGTGGGACTGGACACTTCGGGACGCCCAACTCCCGTGCCGCCCGTTGTGCCCCAGACCGAAGAAGAGCGTCTCCAGTGGGAGCAGGCAGAACAGCGCCGTGCCGAACGCCTTGCGCGTCGCGAGCGTGAACTTTCCAGTGTGCCTTAGCGGAGCGCAGTCAGGTTGATTCCTACCAGCACAGCGCCTTGACGCCGACGCCAAAACAGGTACGGCTCGGTGCAGTGGTCGCGCCATCCTACAAGTATCTGCAGGTCATAGAGGCGCTCGGTGGCGAGGTCATAGTATCCCAGCACGCCCAATCGGAGGTTGCCCCAAGTACCTTCCAAACGGGCGTTGAACGAACGGCGCGTAGGTAAGCGTTCTACCTCCAACGGTGTCTGCCCTTGAACCCAGCTCTCGGCATAGCCCACCATCATG
>JBDNDR010000303.1:0-3194 GCA_046718995.1 Fimbriimonadales bacterium | reverse complement strand
AGGGGGGATGAGCACTCTCGCTTTCTGACCCGGTTGCAACCTCACCCCCTAACCCCCTCTCCGTAAACGGCGAGGGGGAACTACTCTGCTCTCCCCCCTCTCTGCTTGCGGAGAGGGGGGCTTGGGGGGCGAGGTGGGTTTTCCCCCCCTCTCTGCTTGCGGAGAGGGAGGGCGGGGAAGTGAGGTAACTCTCCAAGCCGACCTCCTTCAGCACACGCGCCACTTGGTTCGGTCGGTCGGTCGCTACCACAATCTGATAGCCACCCTCGTACCAGCGCTGGACGGTGTTCCACAAGTCAGGGAGGCGTCCGCGTGCGGTCTCCAACGAGCGGGTGCCGATGTCAAAGACGGTGCCGGGCAGGTCGGGTGTCTCCATCGCCTCCAGCACTAACCGCGCAGGGGGTACGAAGATGCGCTCCAGTGGCTCTACATAGTGGCTCGCCGAAAGAGGCACCACATCGCCTCGTTCAGCGCGCGAGTTTAGCGACTGCTGGAGCGAGTCCATCAGCCTCTCGTAGCCTGAGCGCAGGAGGAGCGGCTCATCCAGCACCAGAAGCCCCTCTGCGGGGAGGTAGTCTATCATGCAGGCACGGTCGCGCATCAGCCACGGGAGATAGAGCTCCAAGCGGTCAAACGGTGCGCCTTGCTGGAGGGGGCGCAGGTCATCTTCCAAGCGCTCACGCAGAATCGGCTGGAGGTCGCTGGGCTGCTGGGCGATGAGCGCTTCCCAATCACGCTGTATCTGCTCGGCAACGGCTGGCGTGCCCATCGGAACCTCGCGGGCGGGCGGGATGACCTCCCACGAGACACTCTTGATAGAACGCTGGGTGGCAGGCTCAAAGCGGCGCAGGCTCGTAATCTCATCGCCCCAGAACTCGATGCGCACGGGCAGGTCGGCACCCATCGGGAACACATCCACGATGCCCCCACGCCGTGCGAAATGACCGGGCAAGCGCACCGGCTCTTGGTACTCGTAGCCATCCTCTACCAGTCGATGGAGTAGCTCCGAAGGCTCTATTTGGCAGAGGGCGTCGGTCGGCTCAGATGCCTCGGCAACGCGCAGGCGGAGCCACTCAGCATGGAACTGGGCTGGCGTGAGCGTGGTCTGGAGCGCTGAGGCAATCGGTGCAACCACACAGACCGGCTCGCCCATCGCCAACGCACGCAGGGCACGCATCCGCTCGTGGAGCACCTCCGGTTCCACTCCCGTTGGCTCCATAATCGGGGTCAGCCCTGCAGGCGCACGCAGAACTTGCGACTCCGATAGCCCCAACCGAAGCAGAATCGCCAACCACTGCTCCGCACGCTCTAAACTGGGAACCAGAATCAGCGTGGGCGACCGCCTCGTGGAGAGGAGGGTCGCCAACAACACCGGTTTCGACTCCGAACACACCTCACGCCAGATTGCAGGTGGGTTCAGTGGGGGCAGATAGGCGTGAAGGGCACCCAGCCACTGGGGGTTCATTCCACAAAATTATACCTGTGTAAACCGTTCCAGCCAGCGCAGACGCTGGTTCAAGCCCATATGGACGCTATCGGTCTTGCGGTGGGGTTGACGCTGGTTTAGCGTGGCGGTCTTGAGCAGAGCGGAGCGCAAGGCATCCACCCCGTACTCACTGACGGCGAAAGCGTCCGCCTCCCGCTCATGATAGGCGCGGAGCCACACCATCGGCAGGCTCATCATACCAGCCAGCCCTCCCATCACGGCAAGGAGGCTCCATTCGGGCAACGGGTTCCCGAGAAGCGCAATCCCCACACTCACCACAACACCGAAGCCAGCCACCGCCAACCAGAGTCGTACCAGACGCGGACGCTGGGCTAAGTGCGCTACCTCGTGTGCCAGCACAGCCAGCAGTTCCCGCTCTGAGAGGTGCGCCACCAAGTAGTCGGTAATCGCAATCTGTCCGCCGGGCAGGGCGAAGGCGTTCGCTTGGCGCATCCGACGCCCATCCACCACAACCAGCTCAGGTACGGGGATATGGAGCATCTGTGCCAATCGGCGCAGTTCGCTCTGAACTCCCTCACACAGCGGGACGGTACGGCTCGGAGGCAATCGTCGTACGCGAGCCACCATCACCCCCAGCAGGAGCGCACCCACAACCGACAGCAACGCATACAACATACCCCACAGCCCATCCTCCCGATGCTGACCACGCGCCAGATAGGATGCCGACAGCACCCCCAGCCCCGCCGCAACAAGGGGCGCCAGCCGCTCGTACACACTGCCCAATCGCAGGCGCAGGTACTCCCACTTAGACAGTTCCAACTGCCTCAGACGCCGCTCCAGCGGATAGAGCCAAGCATACAGGCAGTAAAACTCCACCAGCACCCCACAAAAACTGAGGAGCAGACCGAAACTCCACTGAGGCTCCGAATCGAGCGCGGCAAACATCAGCGCCAGACCCTTGAGACCCAACGAAAGCCACAGGAGCCGTCGGAGAAACCCACGCACACAACCGAGCGCGCCTTCCCTTTCCGTTTGGCAGTGCGCGATTGCGTGCCGACCCATCGCCAGCACCAGCGCAACCGAACCCAGCCAAAGCCCATACCCAACCACTGAGGGGATTATCGGCACACTCAGCCAAAAGTTGCCAGCGACACCGAATACCCACGCCCAGCCAGGTAAATTTTAAGCGTGCTCTGCTACCTGCGCATCGAGAACTTAGCCATCATAGACACCGTGGAGATAGAGTTCGCTCCGGGGTTGAATGTGCTGACAGGGGAGACAGGCGCAGGCAAATCCATCTTACTCGACGCGCTGGGGCTGGTGCTGGGCGAACGCGCTGACCCCACGATGGTGCGTACGGGAGCCGAGCGACTGCGCGTGAACGCCGTGTTCCAAGCCCACCCAAGCCTTCAGGCAAGCCTCCAAGAACTCGGCATCGAGCCAGAAGAAGAGCGAATCTATCTGATGCGCGAGGTACAGGCGGGAGGACGCTCGACTGCCCGAATCAACGGTCAACCTGTACCCCTCTCCACACTCAAGGCGTTGGGCGAACTGTTGGTCGACCTTCACGGACAGCACGAACACCAGTCGCTCCTCAAGTCTGCCAGCCATCTGGACTTTTTAGACCGCTGGCTGGGCGAGCCGGCACTCACCCTGCGTCAACAGGTGGCAGAGACGGTCTCCGCACTGAACCGTGCGCGCCGTGAGTTGGCAGATATTGTGGAGCGCGCCCGGGAACGGGAACAGA
>JBDNDR010000302.1:0-3194 GCA_046718995.1 Fimbriimonadales bacterium | reverse complement strand
CTTGAGCTCGGGGAACCTGCGCACATAGTACTCATAATCCGCCGGGCTAATGGTGATGACCCCTTCGGCATGCTGGAACACACGCGCTTCCATTCGGTAGAACCACGCTCGGAATGCGCGCCATCGGAACAGCGGATGCCGAGTCCATTTCTCGAAAAAGGCGGACTGCCCGTGCGTGTTGAAATAGAGCGGATTGCGCGTGTCTTTGAAAGCCTGCCAGTGTTCGGCACGCTGGATGTAGACCACATCATCAGGGCGCAGGAAAGTCGCCCGGTGATGTTTCAGCGCTTGAATAAACTTATAGTTGAGTGGGATTTTGGAGCGGCGCTGACGCTCATCATCCACATAGAGAATGGGCAGGAACGGGCGCTCCACATGACCGATTCGAACGGTCGTCCACTGCCCGATAGGCAACTCAGGATTGAGCGTGACGCCCACACACGCTAAGGCACCAGGCGCGTAGCGTGCGAAGTTCTTGGTGTACTCCAGTACACCACCCATCGGATAGGTCTCAAAATCACCCGCGTACACCAGCAGAACCTTACGCATCGTTGCGTCCTTACTTCTTCGCTTTTGACATCGTGTGCTTAGACGGTTTCGCAAAAAGGTTATCGTAGAACTCCACCAGCTTCTCTCGGCTGTGTTCCCAGCTGAGGCACTCTAAGAATCGCTTGCGCCCGAACTCGCTCATAAAGGCGCGTTTTTCGGGGTCGTCTATCAGGTCTACAATCGCTTTGCCGAACGCTTGCTCATCGTTGTTAGACACATAGACCGCCGCCTCCTGCGCCGAATAGCGCGACTCGCGCAGGTCAAACGAGACGATGGGCAAACCGATTGCCATGTACTCAATCACTTTGTTCATCGTGGAGACATCGTTTAGCGGATTGATCGGGTCGGGGGCAAGTGCAATATCCGCCGTACTGAAGTAGCGCAGGAGGTCTTCATCGGGGATACGCCCTGTGAAATGAACCTGCGACTCGATTTGAAGGTCTTTGCTGAGCTGCACCAGGTCGGGGTACATATCCCCCCCGCCAATCAGCACAAAGAGGATGTCAGTTCGCTTGAGTTCATGGACGACATGATGAATGGCGCGGAGCAGGTAGTCCACCCCGTCTTGTGCCCCCATCACGCCCAAGTAAACGCCCATGTAAGGCTTCCCCTGTTTGAGGTCAGGTTCGGGTGCTACACGCTGGAATCGACTGGCAAGCGGACCGCTACGCACAATCGTAATCCTGTCTGGAGCGATACCACCCCGCTCTATTGCAACGCGCCGATACGACTCGTTGGGGGCAATTACTCCGTCCGCTGTGCGGTAGGTCTGCTGTTCCAACCACAGAAGCCCCTTGTACAAGATTCCCTTGCGCTGAAAGCGAGACTCGAACAGTTCAGGGCAGAGGTCGTGCTGGTCAAACACGAACTTGACTCCCTTGCGCTTGTACCACCGTCCGATGACCCAGAAGGTGTCAGGCGGGTTGCAGGTGTGGATGACATCAAACCCACGCTCTTTATAGACCCGCCGCGCCAAACGCCAGGTCTGAAACCAGCAGTAAGTGAACTCTCGAAAGAAGCTGAACACGCTTTTGGTAGGTGGAGGCAGAGGATACCGGTAGAGATGCACCCCCTGCAGTTCCATATATTCTGGCTCCTCGGGGGGGCGCGGCGAGATTACAGAGACCTCATAACCCGCTTCGGTGAGCGCCTGCGATTCTTGCCAGACCCGCCGATCCATCGGAACCGGCAAGTTTTCTACTAAGATTAGAATTCTCCCTTTGCTACCAATACAATCCGACATATCCGCCTCGTATCTCGTTTGGATTGACTGCACGCGCCAAGTCCACAACGACCTGCTCTGGCTTCACCATCTCTGCAAATCGGGCACGCAACGCTTTGTCCATATGCCCGATAATCAACACTTCAGCGTGCTGGAGCACCTCTTCAGGGTTTTCTCGTAAAATCTCGTGGATGTGAGGGATCTCGCGCTCAATATAGGCTTTGTTAGACCCGTAGAGGGCGGCATAAGACACATTCGGGTCGTGGATGAGTAGGCGGTAACCCTTCCCGATAAGCTGTTCTGCCAGCTCCACGAGCGGGCTTTCGCGGAGGTCATCGGTTCCCGGTTTGAACGAGAGACCGAACAGCCCCACACGCCGTTTACGCAGACGCACGACCTGCTTCACCACCTGCTCTATCTGGTGGCGGTTGCTGGTCATCACCTGCTCCATCATGGGCAAGGTCAAGTCGTGGAAGCGGGCACGATAGGTCAGGGCGCGCAGGTCTTTCGGCAGACAAGACCCCCCGAAAGCAAACCCCGGAGTTAGGTACTTGGGGGAGATGTTGAGTTTGGTGTCGGCGCAGAAGACGCGCATCACCTCTTGGCTATCAATCCCCTCCGCCTTGCAAAGCATTCCTATCTCGTTCGCAAAGGTGATTTTGACTGCGTGGAAGGCGTTGCAGGCGTATTTTATCATCTCGGCAGTGCGAATGGAGGTCAGGAACAGTTCCGCCTTGACACTCTCGTAGAGCTGGGCGACCGTTTGCGCATCCTCCTGCTTGAGTGCCCCGACTACGGTGAAGGGCGGGTCGTAGAAATCAGCAATTGCCGTGCCCTCGCGTAAGAACTCGGGGTTCACAGCCAACCCGAAGCCTTCGTTGACGCGTTTGCCCGATGCCTCCTCCAATATCGGTAGGAGAACCTCTTCTGCAGTGCCCGGTAGCACGGTGCTCCGAATCACCACGATATGATAGGCGTCTTTGGTAGCGAGCGCTTCACCAATCTGTTTGGCGACGCGCTCTAAGTAGTCGGTGGTAAGGTCGCCGTTCTCTTTGCTGGGGGTGCCTACGCAGATGAGCGAAATATCGGTCTGATGAACGGCTTGATGGGCGTCCTCAGTCACGGTGAGCCGTCCGGAGTTGACGGCTTGTTGGAGCAGCGGTTCCAGGTTCTCTTCTACAATCGGAGCGCGCCCCTCACGGATTAAGTCTAACTTGCGGGAGTCAACATCTACCCCCACCACCATGTGCCCCTCTTTAGCGAAGCACGCTGAAGACACGGCGCCCACATAGCCCAATCCGAAGATGCTTACCCTCATCAGCCTGTCCTACCACCGATTCTTTCCACAATCGGTTCCGGCTATATTATAGCCGATTTTTTGCGTGCGTGCATTCGGGGTTCTGGAAAGAGCCAATCAAGCAGT
>JBDNDR010000301.1:0-3199 GCA_046718995.1 Fimbriimonadales bacterium | reverse complement strand
GCTTGGATGCAAGCGGAGATGGAGAACCTCTGCGCCTACCTGCATGGGGCTGGCTACGAGGTCGAACTTCACGAGTTGCGAACCCACTTTCACGGTAAGGTACGCAAAACTGTGGACGAATATGAACATCTGCGTCATGAGCTGGAACCCCAGCGCCGACACTTGGAGCAAGCAATTCGCCAGGTTGAAGATGAGATTCGCGCTGTAGAGGAGGAGTTCGCCCAAAAGTTCGCCGAGGCGCGACTCCCGGTGCCCAAGCCAGAGACTGAACCCAAGAAGCGAAAACGGACCCACCAGCCTCCACCCCCACCTGCAATTACACCCCGCTATGTGGAAGATGCCCTTCGGGAAGATTTCGCACGCTTAGAAGAGATTGCTGGCGAAAAGGGGATTACCCCTCCTCGTGACAAGGGCGGTTTCCTTGCGAGTCTCAATCCCGTTGGTCAATGGCTAATGGAGTTCTTCGCACCGCTGTTCGCAGGGCTTATTCTGGGAGTGAACATTGGGGTTATCACGGGGCTAATCTCGCTGACCGATCTCACCCAACTGGCTAACCCTGTGATGGTGTTGATTGCTATGCTGGTCGGAATGTTCATCGAGAAGCTCGCAGGTAACGGGTTCTACCATGTAGCCAGCACGATCTCGCAGGCTTCGGAACAGCGGGGCGATGTTGCTGACGCCGAAAAGCAACTGCCACGCCTGAAAATCCTGTTTGCGATAATGTTCCTTGTGCCGTTACTCCTGGCGATTGCTGTGGCTATGGTCGTTGTGGATGGCTTGGGGCTTCGAATGCTTCACGAAGAGAGAATCAGCCAACCTCAAACCGGCGAAGCTGTGGTTAGCGAAGTGATGCCGTTCTTCATTTACATAATCGCAGGTGCAATCATCAGCCTCCCCTACCTGATGTACAAGGCAGTGATGGGATGGCGTTCGGCAGAGATTCGCCAGCGTGAAGCACACTTAGAATACTTACAGTGGAAACACATTGAGGAGCGGCGCAACGAGCCGGCTATCAAGGAGGTGTTCGGTTTGGCAGGACGGCTGGTGGCTCTGCGCAATCAACACGCCCAACTCAGCCAGAACCTCCAGCAACTCAAGGCTCGGCTGGACGCCGCACGCACCGCAGCCATCGGCGTTCAAGAAGAGTTCTTAGCCTACTGGCAGGAGCTGATCGACTTCCTCAAGGCGGAGCGAGACGGACACCTGAACGGTTCCGCACGCAACGGCAAAGCGCGCCAGTATCGCCAATCCGAACAGAAACCCACCCTACTCAAACAGTTGATGGGTGTGTTCCGAAGGGGTTAGGTGATGGGCACCCGCCTCTTCTTTGGGGTCGTTGGGCTGCTGACGGCGGGGTTGACGGCGCTGGGGCTGAACGCACTGGTGCCGCGCCTCGTTGCGGAAGAGGTGCTACACGGCTCACGCATTCTGCTCTACCAGAGCGACCCCGAGGTGGTCAAACGCCTGCGCGAGGTGGGTGCCCAGTTCGGCGACCCCCAGTTCTCGCTCGCCTGGAATAACTATAACGACCTGGATTTGCATGTGACTGACCCTACGGGCTACGAAATCTCCTTCCAACGACCCGACAGCCCCTCAGGAGGCGAGCTGGATGTGGACGCAAACGCCGCAGGAACGAACCCCACCAACCGTCCCGTGGAGAACATCTACTGGCGCGCGGGAAGCGCACCGAGCGGGGTTTATAAGGTTCATGTACACCACTATGCGCGCCATAACTCACCTGACCCGACCGAATACACCCTGCGGATTGTGGCGAACGGGCGAGTGCGTGAGTTCACGGGGAGCCTCAGCTATGGCGAGGAATCGACTCCAGTTGAGGTCAACCCAGCCGAACTGAGCGATTGGGATACGCTGGGCGCAGCGATGAACCCGTTGTTCGGCTTGGGTGTCATGGCGCTCTGGGGGACATTGACGGGGCTACTGCTGGCAGTGATGTTGCGCTTGCCCCAGCGACTGTTTGGGGTGGAGCGTCGGGAGTTTCGGGCGCGTGTGATACTCTCCAGTGCGTTCGGCGGTCTGGTGTTGGGCGCGTTCACGGGGTTGGTGGCGCAGGCTCTCTTCCTGCTGATGACCGCTCTTGGTATCGGGGAGTTCGTGGCGCGTTTAGTGGGGTTGGCGTTGCTGGGTGGTGTCCTCGGTTATGCGTTGCACCACTTTGTGCCCAACCTGCCCCTGAACCCTGCACGCGTTGCGGGACTTGTGAGCGGTGCGCTATCGACCTGGGCGTTCTATTGGGCGTTGGACAACTATGACGATGCGGTCGGGCGCCTGCTGGTGCTGGGGCTAATCGGTTTCGCGATTGGGTTGATGATTACTATCGTTCGGATTATCTTCCGTGAGGTGGTCGTGTCGGTCGGCGGCGCTATTGAAGCGCGCTCCACAGCCCCACCGAAGCGGTTGGAGGTGCGTTCCCCCAAATGAGGTCAGCGTCGCCCTATCTCGCGTTGCATTTCCCGCTCGATGTCCTTGCGCTTGATGGTCTCGCGCTTGTCGTACTGGCGTTTACCGCGCACCAGCCCAATCTCCAGTTTCACCTTGCCGTTTCGGAAGTAGAGTTTGAGCGGGATGAGCGTGTAGCCTTTCTGTTCCGCCTTGGCACGCAGTCGTTCGATCTCTGCCTTGTGCAGGAGCAGTTTGCGCTTGCGACGCGGCTCATGCTGGGCGTAGCCGGCGTTCTCATAGGGCGCAATATGCAGGTTATACACCCACATCTCGCCCTTGTCCACGCGGCAGTAGGCGTCGGTCAGGTTCGCTTTGCCTGCCGCCACCGATTTCACCTCCGAACCTTGCAGGACGATGCCCGCTTCAAGTGTATCCTCCACATGGTAGTCGTGGTATGCCTTGCGGTTCGTGGTGATAATCTTGATACCGCCGTCTGACTGCTTCGCCATAGCACTTAACTATACCAGAATGAGGGGAAACCGCGATGAAATATCTGGGGATACTGGGAGTGATTGTGGTGTTGAGCATGGTGGGCTGTTGGCGTCCTCAGGCGCCCACCGTGTTGGAGGCGCAACCGTTAGACTCGAATACCAAAGTGGCGCTGCTGAAGTATTATCGTCGCGATGCACCGTTGGGCGTCCGCACACTCCGTTTTGAAGTGCGTGCCGAAGACCCGAAAGTCAAGGTGGAGCAGGTGGAATACAAGCTCGGCACTGCCCCACGCCCCACACGCCAAACG
>JBDNDR010000300.1:0-3202 GCA_046718995.1 Fimbriimonadales bacterium | reverse complement strand
CTTCGCCACGACCTCTATTACCGCGGTCGTGCTATGGACGCGCGGGGGATTCGCCACCTGCCACTCCACCTCGCCCTCAGGAAGCTGAGCGACACGTGGCGGGTTCTCCAAACTCCAGTCGCTAAGGTCGTGTCCCGTGAGGGCTTGGATTTGCTCGCGGGCGAACTTTTCTATAGCATTGGGCTGAACCGCTTGTCCAACCCGCGTGATTCGGATGGTGGCAGGCATCTCGATTTGCAGGCTCTCGGGCTGGATGCGGTTTTGGCGCAGGCGGATTAGCAGTTGCTGGCGTGTGAATTGGCGCGCCTGCCCCGGTAAGGGCGACGCTCCCAGTTCTATTTGCGCCAACATAGTGCGCTCTGGCTCGGTTCCGCCGCTAATCTGCGCAATCTCGCCCAGCTGGAACCGTTCCGAGCGCACCTCCACCATAGGCGCAATCTGTATCCGAAGAGGCTCCTCCATAAGCCGTGCGGGTGCCATCCCAAGCAGACATCCCAAAAACACGGCAAGCATCACTGCGCTATTATCGGCATCAGACTGGCAAAATTGAGAGTCCAGTTCGCTCACACTCTTGCCGATAATCCCGCCAGAGGTACGAGTCGTCCTCGTGCCCCCGTGGCTGTGGCAAGGATGCGCTGTTGAGAGCAGGAACGCCGGGAGGTGTAAACGATGATTGGGGGCAATCTAACAGGGATAAACTTTTCGGGTTTAGCAACGGGTATCGACAGCGAAGCCATCATCCAGAAGTTGGCGGAGCTGCAGGCACGCCCGCTGCAGAGGCTGATGGTACGCAAGTCGGAACTGCAGGCGCGTATGAGCGCGTTTGACCAGTTCCGCGGGCTAATCAACAACCTGCAGACCGCCGCAGGTGCGCTCAGCACGCGCAACGCGTTCACCATCGTGCGCGCCAACTCCAGCGACTCGCAAGTGGCAACCCTCACTGGCTCCACCGACGCTTTGCCAGGCACCTATGATGTCCGGGTCAGGCGGTTAGCCCAAGCGCACAAGATTGTGAGCGATGCCCACACTTCCGCCACCGCCGATCTGGGCGTGAACGGGCAGATTATGGTCAACGGCAAAGTGGTTTCCATCAGCGCCACCGACACCCTCACCAGCGTCGCCAGCAAAATCAACGCAGCGAACGCCGGGGTCACCGCGTCCATCCTCCGCGCAGATAGCGGGCAGTTCTATCTGACCCTCACGGCGAACGAGACGGGCGAGAACAGTCGCATCCAGTTGGCAGAGGTCGGTGGGAACCTGATTCTGGTACCCTCGCTCAAGCTGGTTTCATATGACCAGTTCGTCCGCGAACAGCGCGATAACTCCGCCTTCTCTATGCGGTTCCGCAACAGCACGAACCCCGTCGGCACTGAACTCAACCTGCAATCGCCCCCCAGCGGAACCATCCAAATCAACGGTATCGGAGTCAACCTCGACCTCGCAACCGATAGCCTCACCACCATCGTCGGCAAGATTAACAGCGCAGGCATCCCTGGTGTAACTGCCTCGCTGGAGACCGAAACGGTCAACGGCACCACCTTCCAAAAGATTAAGATTACGGGCAGTTCGGGCACACCGACCTTCGTGGACGATAATAACATCCTCACGAACCTCGGTATCCTCCAGAACCAGTATCAACAGGAGCTGGTGCAGGCGCAAGATGCCGAGTTCACCATCGATGGCTTCCAGTTCCGCCGAAGCCGCAATACTATCGACGACGCCATTCAGGGCACCACGATTACCCTCCACAGCGCCGATGTCGATAATCCCAAGCGCGCCACGCTCACACTCACCCGCGACACCGAAGCGACGCGCAACACGGTCAATAACTTCGTTAACGCATTCAACAGCTTGGTGGACTTCCTCAAGCAGAACGCCTCCATAGACCGTGATAGCCTGCGTACGGGTCCGCTGTTCGGCGACACGACTGTCGGCAACATTCGGGACGGGCTAATCCAGCGTATTATAGATGCCGTGCCGAACCTGCAGGGCGACCTCCGCGTGCTGGCGCAGGTGGGCATCCAACTCGGTCAGGATGGCAAACTCAGTTTGAACGAGAGCGTGCTCAACCGTCAGCTGAACGAGAATCTTCAGGAGGTCATCCAACTCTTCACTGCGAATGGGCGTACCACCAACGACGCCATCAGTTTTATCTCGTCTACCGATTCTACACGCCCCTCGCCTCCGGGAGGCTACGAGGTGGTGATTACCCAAGTGGCTACCCGTGCGACCGCCACCGCCAGCGTTGCGCAGACCTCCGCCAGCACCCAGACTGAAAACCTCACCTTCAGTGGAGCGCTGTTCGGCAATCAAAACTACACACTCCAGATTGCACCCGGTAGCACGATTGACGACACCATCAACCGTATCAATAACGATGCGCGCCTGCGCAATCTTGTCGTTGCCCGCCAGGATAATGCGGGGCGCCTCGTAATTGAAGCGCGAAACTATGGCTCTGCCGCGAACTTCCGCGTGGTGTCTAACTTGGCGGCAGGTTCGGACAACTCAGGAATCGGCACCGGAGGGATTGATGCCGAGGGGCTGGATGTAGCGGGCACAATCAACGGGGAAGCCGCCACTGGGCGCGGGCAGTTCCTCACAGGCAACTCAAATAACCCCAACACCGCAGGACTCCAGATTCGTGTGAACGCGACCTCGCCGGGCACCTATGGTGTAGTGCATTTCACACGGGGCGCCTCAGACCGCGCGCGCCTGTTCGCACGCCAAGTGACCGACATCGTGAACGGCGACATCACCCTCGCACGAAACACCCTTAACGACCAGATGAAGGCGATTGACGAGCAGGTGGAGGCAATCCGTCAAGAGGTGAGCCGACGCCAACTGATGCTCCGTGAACAGTTCGCTCGTATGGAGCGGATGGTCAGCCAGATGCAGGCGCAGGGCGCACGACTCTCGGCAATGGCAGCGGCATTTCAGACCGGTATCTCTACCCCGCAACGACGCTAAACTTGGAGGAAGCTAAAGCATGTATGGCGCTGGAAATGGAACCAACCGATACTTGGAGACGGCAGTAGAAACTGCCAGCCCCGTCCGATTGGTGGTGATGCTCTACGACGGGGCGATTCGCTTTCTGAACGAGGCGAAACAGGCAATCCAAAATCGCGACTTTGAAACCCAAAACCTCAAGTTCCAAAGGGCACAACGAATCTTGGCAGAGCTTATCAGCAGCCTCGATTTTGAC
>JBDNDR010000030.1:0-11511 GCA_046718995.1 Fimbriimonadales bacterium | reverse complement strand
ACCCCCTGCGCCTGCCCCAGTTTCGCTGGTGGAACGCCCCGAAATCGAGCTCGGCGGAACCACCCCCACCCTAACCCTACAGATTCAGTTGCCTGAGGGGTACAAGCTCAACGCTCAAGCCCGCTCCCAGGTGCGAATCGTGCTAACAGGTGCCACGGTGGAAGGCAAGCGCGAAATCGTTTATGACTTGAAACAGCCTACGCTCGCCATTCCCCTTCAACTGGAGGCAGAACGCGCCACCTTAGAACTGCACCTCTTGGTCTACTATTGCCAAGCGGGACAGGAAGCCCTGTGCTACCTCCACGAGTCGCACTGGCGTCAACCGATCCTGCGTTCCGAGGGCAAGCCATCTGCTATAACCCTGAATCTGCCGATTCGCTCCTCTCAATAGGGCAGATTTTGGCAATTTGCCCTTGCAACGCCGAAATTTTGGGGTATAATAGGGCTAGTGAAAATATGGGCATCGACACATAGTTGGTGCCCATAGAGTATCCATTCGCCGGATACTCCACAGAAAAGGAGGATAGGTAATGCGACGAAATCTGTTTGCTGTGGCGCTGGCAGTTGCCATTTCCGCAATTGCACATGCTGGCTGGAACGTGACGATAGTTCAGAGCACGGGTCAACTCAATCCCGGCACCGTGACTGTGAATGTCCCGACGACCGTAATCACCACTCCGTTTCCCCAGGTAACTTTCCAAACCGCAGCGGCAACCCCGAACCCCATCTTGGTGGGTGACGGTACTTCGTTCACCAGCGGTTCGTTCAACGCCATCTACACGATCGACTACAACCCAGGTACGGGTCCCAATCTCACGGGCTTCAACTTTGTGATTGCCGGGTTTGTGCAGGGCACTGCATCGATCAGTTGGTTCAAGAAAGTGGTGCGCAACTCGGACAACGCGATTATTTACGACCGTTCAGGCTCCATCAACGGCTCCGGCTTCGGCGGAACTGACGGTTCGTTCAGCATCGTGCTCAACGAGACTCTGGATGTGCCTGCGAACGATGTGACGGTCTACGAGACCTTCCAGCTGTTCGTAACGGGCGCGCCTGGCGTTCCCACCGCCGCTCTGCTGCTGGTGGAGCAGGACTGGGTGCCCGAGCCTGCGAGCATGATTGCTCTCGGTACGGGTCTTGCGGGTCTGCTGGCGCTACGCCGACGCAACCGCAACTAAGCAGTTCCCTTGCTTAGAGCATTTCACGGGGCTGGGGCACACCCAGCCCCTTTTTTGCGTATAATTCCAGTGATGGTTCAAACCGACGCTCAAAACTGGCTCCTCTGGGATGGCGAGTGCGATTTCTGCGCATGGTCGGTCGCACGCGTGCGTGCCCGCGACCGCAACCAGCAGTTTCGTGTGGTGCCATTCCAAAGTGCGCCTCCCGAACTCCTCCAAAAGGTGAACCCGCACCAACTGTTGCGGGGCGTCCATGTGATTAGCCGAGAGGGGCGTGTCTTTCGGGCGGGGCGCGCTGTGCTGTTCATCATGGAGCAGTTGGGCAATCGGTGGCTGGCACGCATTCTAAGCCTCCCGCCTCTTATCTGGGGCGTGGAACTTGGCTATTGGCTGATAGCACGCAACCGAAAACGCATCAGCCGATGGCTCCGACTCTCTGACCAGGAGTGCCCACGATGACCGAACGCAACTGGCGTCCTGCGCTGAGCATGCGCTGGAAGCACCTGCTGTTTGTCCACTGGCAAGTGCCCGTGCAAGCCCTGCGTCCGCTAATCCCGCCTCCGCTGGAAGTGGACACCTACAACGGTTCGGCGTGGGTGGGGTTCGTGCCGTTTGTGATGGAGTCGGTGCGTCCCGTCTGGCTACCGCCCATCCCGAAACTGCTGGACTTCCCCGAAGCGAATGTGCGAACCTATGTGCGACTGGGTGCCCAGCGCGGTGTGTGGTTCTTTAGCCTGGACGCTCAGCACCGATTGGGCGTGTGGGTTGCGCGACGCCACTGGAACCTGCCTTACCACTACGCACGGATGTACTGGCGGCAGACCAGCTCGACCGAGTTTGAGTACACCGTTGAGCGACGCAATACCCAAACATCCAAAGGCTACGCTCAAGTGCGCTATCAGATTGAGGGCACGCCCGCCGAAACTGTGCCGGGCAGTTTGGAACACTTCTTGGTGGAGCGCTACACCCTGTTCACAGGCACGAGCCGAAAACTATACCGTGCGGAGGTCGCCCACCTCCCCTATGAAATCCAGCCCGTCACCTTGCTCCATCTGGAACAGAACCTCGTGGAATGCGCTGGCATCCGCACCCCAGACAGCGCTCCTGTCGCCTTCTATGCGCCCGGGTTTGGGGTGCTGGCGTCCGGTTTGCGTACTGCAGTTCAGTCCGACCATTCCGGCGGTACGGCACGCCTACGCTACTGATAGGGTAGAATCGAATCGATGAATAATCAACAGCCTGTACCAGCGATGGGGCAGGTCTGGCGAAGAGTACGCCTATTCTTAGAAGCCATTAAGTTTGAACATACGATATTCGCGCTCCCGTTCGCTCTGATGGGAGTGCTTTTCGCCAGCCCTGTGATGCCTGAGGGGCGCGTGCTGGGTTGGATTCTGGTGGCGATGGTCACCGCGCGCACCGCAGCGATGGCGTTCAATCGGATTGCCGACCTGAAATACGATGCGCTAAACCCTCGTACCCGCACCCGTGCCCTGCCTGCTGGACTGCTTACTGTTCAGCAGATGACCCTCGCCTTAGTTTTCTCTGCGCTGCTGTTTGTGTATTCGGCGTGGCAACTCAACTGGCTCTGTTTCGTGCTAAGCCCGCTTGCGCTGTTTGTGATACTGGGCTATTCCTACACGAAGCGCTTCACCCCGCTTTCGCACTACTGGCTGGGGCTG
The DNA here is from genome assembly GCA_046718995.1 of Fimbriimonadales bacterium. Lineage (GTDB taxonomy): Bacteria > Armatimonadota > Fimbriimonadia > Fimbriimonadales > GBS-DC > CAKZQI01. The sequence goes on along the minus strand of JBDNDR010000030.1, from coordinate 8,654 downwards.
TCGCTGGGAATCGCACCCACCGCCACTTGGATTGCGGTGCGCGGCACGCTGGAACTGCCCCCAACTCTCTTAACGCTCGGCGTGGCATTGTGGGTGGCAGGGTTTGATATCTTATACAGCCTGCAAGACTACGAGTTCGACCGTACTCACGGACTGCGGAGCCTGCCCGAGACTTTGGGCAAGGCGCGTGCCATCACGGTCTCGCGCCTCTCGCATGCGCTCTCTGTGGTCTGTTTCGGGGCGTTCGGCTGGGTGGTCGGTGCAGGTTGGGCATACTATCTCGGTGTGCTGTTGGCAGGGGTAGCACTCACCTATGAACAATCGCTGGTCAAGCCCGACGACCTGAGCAAGCTGAATCTCGCCTTCTTCACGATGAACGGCTATGTGAGTATCGGGCTGTTCGGGTTCAGCCTGCTGGATAGGGTGCTACCATGAGCCGAAAACCTTTCGTTGTAGGCAGTGTGCCTTACCTGAACGCTGTGCCACTCACCCGCTGGCTGGAGACGGAGGAAGGACACGCCTATGCCCGAGTGCTTTACGCCCCGCCCTCGCAACTGGCGCGCCTGCTGGAAGCCCGCGAGATCGATGTGGCGTTGGTCTCCACCGCCGAGCATTTCCGACGCCCCGAAACAGTGTTCGTTCCGGGTTTGGGGATTGCTTCGTTCGGTGAAGTGATGAGCGTCCGCCTGTTCAGCCGAGTGCCTATCCAGCAGATTCGTACCGTCGCCTTAGATACCAGCTCGCTCACCTCCTCCGCTCTGGTTCAGATTCTCCTGCGCAAGGTCTACCAGATAGAGCCAACCTACCACCCGATGCCACCCGATTTAGCCTCTATGCTTTCCGAGTGCGATAGCGCGCTGTTGATTGGCGATAAGGGGATGTTGGCACTGCATCCCACTGCCAACCTGACCCTGCCGTCCGCCCTTTCTAAAGGGAGCGAGTTGGGCGACTTCCCCTCGCCCTCGCCAGAGCGCAGGGTGGAGGTGGAGAGCAATCCGCCCCTTACCGAGCCGCTCCACCTGTTAGACCTCGGTGAGGCTTGGACACGCTGGACGGGTCTGCCTTTCGTGTGGGCGGTCTGGCTGGCGAACCCCGACGCTGACTTAGAAACCCTGTCGATACTGCTTCATCGTGCCTACGCTTGGGGCGAAGCGAATCTGGACGCGCTCATCGCCCAATCTGCCGAGCAGATGCGTATCCCACTCAGCCTCTGCGCACGCTACCTGCGCGAGGTGATGGTCTACCGCCTGGATGAACGCTTCCTTCAGGGGCTGGAACGATTCCGTGCGGAGTGGACACAACACTTTTCTGACGCATAAGCCCAATCGGGTATCCTATGCTGTTAGAGCGAAGACGCGTCGGTCAACGGAGGAACTATAATGAGTGATAAGGAAATCATCCCCTATCGCCCCGGACTGGAGGGCGTGACGGCAGGTATTAGTGCGATTTCGGATGTGATTGCCGCAGAGAACCGCCTCATCTATCGCGGGTACGATGTGCGCGACTTAGCGGAACACTGCGAGTATGAAGAGGTGGCGTACCTCATCCTCTATGGCGACCTGCCGACCCAAAGTCAACTGAACGCATTTAAGGCGCAAATCCAAGCGAACCAACAACTCCCTGAAGCGGTGTATCAGACTCTCAAGACTCTTCCGCGTGGCGGCAACCCGATGGCAGCGCTTCAGGTAGGGGTTGCGGCGCTGGGCATGCACGACCCCAAAGCCAGCGACAACTCGCACGAGGCGAACATGGAAAAAGCCATCCGTCTCGTTGCCAGCATGCCCACCCTCGTGGCGAACAGCTATCGCATCCTGCAAGGGCAAGAGCCTGTGGCGCCACGCACAGACCTGAACCTGGCAGGCAACTTCCTGTACATCCTGTTCGACCGTGAGCCAGAACCCCTCCACGCCCGCTTGATGAACCTCACCTTCATTCTCTATGCCGAGCATGGCTACAACGCCTCCACTTTCACGGCGCATGTGATTGCGTCTACCCTCGGGGATATGTACTCGGCGGTGGTCGGTGCGATTGGTGCCCTGCGCGGTCCCCTGCACGGCGGCGCCAACGAGGCGGCGATGGAAGCGATTCTGGAAATCGGCACACCCGAACGCGCCGAGTCGTGGCTGATGGAAAAGCTGGCTCAGAAAGCGCGCATCATGGGCTTCGGGCACCGCGAGTACAAAACGGGCGATGTGCGTGCCTTTATCCTCAAACAGCGCGTGCGCGAACTCGCCGAGCAGGTCGGGCGCATGGACTTGTACGAGATTCAGGAGACGATGGAGCGCGTGATGCTCCGTGAGAAGAACCTGCACCCGAATGTGGACTTCCCAGCGGCGGTGGTGTACTACCTGATGGGCATCCCGATTCCGCTCTACACGCCCATCTTCGCCGCAGCGCGTATCACGGGCTGGGCTGCGCATGTGGTGGAACAGCACGACAACAACCGCCTCATCCGCCCCCGAAGCGACTACAACGGGCCGCGCGACCGCATCTTCAAACCGATTCAGGAGCGGGGATGAAATCGTTCTCGGGGAGTCCAGTGAGGAACTCCCCGATCTGAATCGTTAAAGGGTAAAAGCACCCTGCGTCAAGGCTGGGTGGTCACTAAGATATACTCCATCCCCCGTTGCTTGCACCAGAACTCTGCCGCCTTGCGTTTACGCTTTATATCATCTGAGTCGACGCGGGAAGGATCTTTGACTTCAATAATGGCTTTCCGACCATCAGTATACTCTATTAGGAAGTCGGGGTAATATTTTCGCTTATGCTTCTGCCCATCGACCCAGAGAATGGTGATGTTATGCCGTTTCGTCCACTTACAAACGGCAGGGTCTTTTTCAAGCCGCTCCATCATCTTGCGCTCGAGGTCGCTTTCGTACTTCTCGAAGTTATAGGGGCTTTTGGTCGGATTCTCAAAGATACCGCGTTTACTCATCGCCATGCTCTATCACCCCCGCAATGAGTCCTGGTACCGATTGAATGCGCTGTATCACTTGAGGAAGCATCTTCCAAACGAATTCCAGTTGGGAGCGTTCTGCAAGCCCAAGAGAGCTACCTCCCAAAAATTTTTCCCTGATATGGTCTATCAGTATACTGTAAACTTGCCCTTTGAAAGAGGCGGCATAGCCCGCTTGGACGGTGAGCTCCTCAGCAGAGTCTAAAAGCATCTCTTTGATAGCCTCTCTCAGAGCTTCATCCGAAATAGGCGTTCCATCAGCAGGGAGACCCGCAGGCAAATTGGGGGCAGAATGAATCTCCTTCCAGCCTCGTGATCCAAGTTCCTTGCCCACAACGCCTGTAATGTCAACTTTCGTGATTTCAATTGCAATAGGGTCATATTCAAAGGATGCAAGCACCTCTTTCCAGTTGCAAACTGGTTCGGGCGACGTTGAAATCTCTCCTATATCAAAAGGCGTATCGTCTATTAAGCTCTTATCAGGTTCTGGCACTTGAATGATCAGCTCGGGTCTCACAAGCACCTGGCGCGGTGGAGGTGGGGGGAGGTCTTCGGTCTCATCAAACTCTTGGTCGATACCGACCTGAGTTCGGACTCGGCTTCCAAAGATGTCCCAGAGCCACTGGTGTTCCAGCTTAGGATGGTCAACGACGGCGCAAATCTGGGGGTCATCTGGGTCGATTCCTTTACGACGAACACGTCTCAAGCCCCGTCCAATCACCTGCTGACCGTACACTTTACTGCTGAACTTGCGCAGGAGCAGAATCACCCCCACCTCAGGCACATCCCACCCTTCGCGGAGCATCAGCACGCTCACCACCGCCTTGTAAGGCTCCGAGCCTCTTTGTGCCCTGCCGAGTTCACTGGCTTTTCTACGCTCTGCCTCATCGCTATCTTCCGTTACAAGCAAAGTCTTGACTTTGAAGTAGTGGTTCAGCGTATGCGCAGCTTTCTCTGCATCAGCCTTACACACCGCAATCACAAACAGGATTGGCTGATAGCGCCCCTTAGCGCGTCGTTCCTGCTCTTCAAGGCGTTTTAAGGCGATCGCCATCTGCTGGCGCATCGGCACATCATCTGTGACCCACTGCGTGGCTGTGATACCCTTGCGGTCAACCTCCTCCCAGTCGATCTCTTCTACCTTGCGCTTCTCCCCTGTGTTGATATCGGTGTAGGTGAGCTCAACTGTTCTGATGTCAGGCTGGTAGACAACGGGCGTCTTGATAATCCGATCGGCAAGGGCATCGTCGACCGTATATTCATAAATCATATCGCTGTCGGGTGTCTTGCCATCCGCACGGTCAGGGGTTGCGGTCAAATCGACCCGCAGTAGAACCTTTGGTTCCAGAATGCGCAGTGTCCTATCATACTCTTCGGCAGGTGAGTTGTGCGCCTCGTCATTGAACAATACAAAGTCGGGTCCGTTCATCAAAGCGGAGAGGTTGCTTTGACCCGCCCGATTACTCTGATAAAACTGGTGAATGTTTCCTAAGACAATGCTGGCACTGAGCAAACTCGCCCACCCGCCTTCCCTGTCGGAGCCGAGCGTGGTCAGGACGAAGTCCTGAGGCTTTAGGCTTGACCAGTCTGGCAACAGGTCGCGGTTTCTGAATACCTTCCCCCCTTCAAAGTCTTCTTCTAAGCGGTCGCGCACAATCAGATTGGGGCAGAGTATCACGAACTTATCGACGGCGTGCGCAATTTTCAGCCAAGCGATAATCGCCGCCATAATCGCCGTCTTACCGCCCCCTGTCACGATATTCAGAAGCAGTCCGTGTTTTCCAATCTCCGACTTACCAAGCACCTCGTGGCAGTAGACGACTCGCAGAAACGCCTCCCACTGATGAAGCCAGAGTGTTCCCTCACGGGGTAATTGGTCATTCTCCGGCGAGGTCAGAAAGTCGATGTACCTATAGGTCTCAGGACGAACCCCTGGATAGCCATCCTGCTTCCAATCTTGAAACGCTTGCTCGTATTTAGCGAAGGCGTTAAACATGACTTATTTCTGAAAGATTGTCTGCACTGCTTGCCAGATTCCCAGTTTAGTCAGCTCATCAGCAATCCTTTTGGCTTGCTCTGGTGGAAAGAGCGGTTTAATCTTGAGCACGATATCCAGAGTCTCCTCGATAGTCCAAGTTTCTTTTGCGCGCTTCGCCTCCCGGTCTGCCCATATCATAGTGCTGATGAGTTCGAGCTCCCCTGCGCTATATCGTCTGAAGTTCTCAACAACCCACTCGATAGCTTCACTGTGTCGCTGTAGAAATTCCTTGGCGCGTGTAAGCAGCTGCTCAGCCTTATGAGCGGGCCTAATCTCGTATCCGTAGCCGTTTGAATGAAAAATTATCTTTTCCTCCACTGCTTCCCACACCTCTGCCATTCCGAGGTCGCTCAAAACCGTGGGGTCGTAGGGACCATAGATGTAGAGTTGAAAATGGTATCCCAGAGGCACAGACTTTACGGTCTGGAGCAGATACATGTATTTCATCAGCTTCGTCCGTCCCATTCCGGGCTCTTTTTTTGCCAGTTCTGTAACGACCGCCATTCGATTGACAAAATCGTATTCTTCTCTCATGCCGTTCCCTCCAATCTCTTTCTGGCAATATCGGCATCCTCAGGCTTTACATAGAGAAGTATTTGATTAATCCGCTCCATGTTGCGAATAGGACACGATAGTTCCGACAAGACCCTAATTTTACCGTTATCCATCAGAACAGGTATCTCATCTTTGGGGATGTTGTACCATGACTTTTCCGATGCTCCCTCGTACACCAGCAAATCACCTAATCGCTCTTTATTAGCCTCGAGGCGTTCAAGGTCTTCAGCGTTGGGTACTTCAGGGGTTGCATACACCATTCGAAAATGGTTTCTTTTTCGTATGCGTTTACCATGTTCACCCGCCTGCTCCTCCGCAATCTTTCCAAGCACTTTCCAATCATCCCAACAGAGATACGCTTCCAGTTCATCCGTCTCTGGTTTAGGGAAGTTTCCCGATGGCAGGAGGTGTCTCATAACCTGCCCGATATGGTGGTCGTAGGCAACGCGAGTCTTGTGAAAGTAGACCTGAGTAAACATGTAATAGCGTGCAAGAATCAAACTCTCCACCGCATGCCAACCACCTTCCGTAACACCAATTCTCGTTGTAATGCTTTCATTAACCTCTTCGATGCTGGGCACGAGGCAAACCGTATTCACGACACGCTCGAGGTCGTAGGTTCCATAGCGGACGCCCAGATGGAGCGAGTCGCGCAAGAGATAATCCATCCGATCAGCGTCCATCTGACTTGTAATCAGTTCTCTCCAAAACAGCAACTTCCGGACCTTGACACTTCCCTCAAGGAACGCGGCAACATCCTCCGCTTTAATCCCGTAGTTTTCGTTCATCGGGTGGTTCTCAATGACCTCTCTGAGTAGGTGACGCACCAAAGCTACCGAGTAATCTTCGTGGCGGTATCGTTCTTTTTGCTCCTCGTCTCGAAACGGCAGAAGTTCTTCTGAAACATGAGAGAAAGGACCGTGTCCAACATCATGCAAAAGCGCCGCCAACCGCACCAGCCTCCTATCGCGCCTTAGCCCGTCCTCATTATACCCCAGATATTCCTTGAGAACCTCTGAAGACCGTTGGGTTATAGCGTCGTACAACTTAGTGGCTATGTGCATCACGCCAAGCGAATGCTCAAAGCGCGTATGCATCGCCCCGGGATAGATGTAATCGGTAAAACCCAGTTGACGTATGCGTCTCAACCTCTGGAACACTGGATGAGCAATTATCTCGCGCTCCCACTCATCAACTTCTATAAAGCCATGCACAGGACAGCGAAACTCATAGACTTTAGCCACAAGAACCTCCCTGCAATCGGATGGGCACTGACGCCACCTACCCTCACTTCACCTCCACTTCACCGACCCACATCCCTTCACCGCCCATGTCGTCCTGAATCTTGCACGCCACGCGCCACTTGCCAGGCGAAGGGAACTCGTACTGGACTTGGAGCACAGGCTCTCTGTTTGAAGTTCGGATGAACGAGTACCCCTGCGTACTCCTGAACCTTCCAGTGTAGTTGAAATCCCACTGGACATTGATAATTTTCGCACCCGGGTTCACTACAATCGTCTCGCTGACATCGAAGGCGTAGACCCGTCCCTTCAGTTGTTTGTATCCCACCTTGACAGTTGGGGGCTGGATGAAAGTGAGGAAGTTCGCATAGTCGGCGTGGTCGGTACTCAGTTTGACGATATGCTCTCGGAACTGGGGCGAGTCGATGCGGATGAGGTCTAAACGGATAAAGTGAAGGTCGGTCTGCTCCAGTGCCCGCAGGCGGTCGGCAGCCTCCAACGCGTCGGGACTGAATGCCCACGCCAGCATAATCCCGTCGCGCAGATTCTCTTGCTGGTAACGCACTGTTCGGCGGATAGCGTTGGCGAAGGCTAACACCTCCTTGTGAGTGACCTGGGATTTCAGGCTGGGTTCACCGACCCAGATAGGGAGAGCGCCCTTGTACCCGTGAATGCCCGGTTCGTCATCGGTGGGCACCGCACCGAAAGCGCGCAGGACGAACTCACGGAACTGTTCAGGTGGGGCTTCGGAGAGGCGCTTAGCTTCGTACACGCCCCAGTGTTCAATGGTGAAGTCGGGGACAGGCGCATCTATACCTGTGAGCTTCAGTTGCTCTGCACCTTTCGCGAGGCGGTCCGCCGTGATGGCGACGGCGACGCGCGACTGGTCGCAGGCAATCCACCGCCGTCCAAGCCGCTGGGCGACGGCAGGCGTCGTGCCCCCACCGCAGAAGAAGTCGGCGACAACCCCACCCTCTGGGCAGGAACTTTTGATGATTCGTTCCAACAGCGCTTCAGGCTTTTGGGTGGGATAGCCTATCAGTTCCGTTCTGATCCTACCTACGGGAGTAATATCGCTCCACCAGTCCTCGATCAATTTTCCTGTCTCGTCATACTGACGTATCTTTTCATCCAAGTCTTCATAGGCATGTCTTTGAAATATGCCTGTACGTGCTCGTGCAGCTTCCAGACTCTTTGCATAAGGTTTACGAGCTTGTTCTGGATCAAAAAATGAGTTCCCTGACCTTGAATACCATAAAAGAACATCATGGCGTCTCGGAAAGTACCTTTTGAAATTTCCTGGCGAAGAGTAGCACCACACTATCTCATTCAGAAAATTCTCGTACCCAAATATCTTATCCATCTCCACCTTGATATAGTGGCTGGCGTGCCAGTCGCAGTGGACATAGATGCTCCCAGTCTTCTTGAGTAGGCGTTTCATCTCATAGAGTCGGGCGTTGAGCCAGATAAGGTAGCCCGGCATCCCACCTTCCCAAATATCGGAGAAGGAGCGCAACTCGTTCTGGTCGCCGAAAATCACATTGTACTGCCTACCTGAGAAGAACGGCGGGTCTATATAGATGAGGTCGATGCTTTCGGAGGGCAGTTGACGCATCACATGCAGGTTATCGCCCCAGAACAGGCGGTTCGGTTCCAGTTCGGGATGCCCGAACGAGACGCGCTCCACCACCTGGGTAGGCAGGAGAATTTGGGGGAAGAGTTTGCGAAAGCCCTTTTTGCGGTCCCAACCCAGTGGCTCTTTCTCCACGGGCACTGTCCCGAACCGCACGGGCGGGCGCCAAAACTCCTCTTGAGCAGGGAGGGCATCGGACGCCACATCCTTATCTTCCAGAGGAGGCGGGGC
>JBDNDR010000003.1:0-21304 GCA_046718995.1 Fimbriimonadales bacterium | reverse complement strand
GTGGAGCGCCGCAATCACGGCAGGCGCCCAACGCGACGAAAACCACTGCCCACGCTCCTGAGTCATTTTGAAATTCTTATGGATGATGGTAGATGCCGAGGGCGCACCCAAGCAGACTATCACCAGCGGACGGATAAGGGTCAGCTGGGCATCTAACCAGGGCAAACAGGCTTGAATCTCCTCTTGCGTCGGGGGACGATTGCGCACGCGCCCATTCTCAATCAGGCAGGCACGGCATTTCAGCACATTACAGATATACACATGGCGTCTTGCCATCCCAGCTTCGCGGAGGGCTTTATCCAGCAGCGCCCCCGCACGCCCCACGAACGGACGCCCCGTAGCGTCTTCCTGTTCGCCTGGTCCCTCGCCCACAATCACCAGGGGCGAGCGCGGATTGCCCTCCCCAAACACAACATTCGTGCGCGTTTGGGACAGGCGGCACGCAGTACACACGCCGGCACGTTCGGCGACTTCTGCCAGCAGTTCCTCAACGGGTCGCTCGTCCATCGCCAGAAACCTCCTGCAGGGCATGCTTGAGGCGCTCGTAAGTCTGTTCCAGCGTCTCAGGCAATACGCGCACCTCGCCGATGGTGGTCATATAGTTCGTATCGCCGTGCCAGCGGGGCACGATGTGCATATGGAGATGTCCCTCAATCCCTGCGCCCGCCGAGCGCCCCAAGTTGAATCCGATGTTGAACCCATCGGGACGGTAAGTATGCTCCAACGCACGCACACAGTGCTGGGCGAGTTGGAACAGGTCTAAGCTCTCGTCGGGGCTGAGGCTGGCGAAGTCGCTCGTGTGGCGATAAGGCACGACCATCAGATGCCCGCTGGTGTAGGGGTAGAGGTTCAAAATCGCAAAGCAGAGGCTGGAGCGCGCGACAATCAGGTTCTCGGCGTCGCGGGGTTCTGCAGGCTTCGTGCAGAAGATACAGCCCTCACTCGGCTGGTTCGCAGTAGAGACATACTGCATTCGCCAAGGTGCCCAGAGCCGCTCGCTCATAACCGGATTATACCTCTACTTTTAGTGGGCGATATGGTGCGCTCGCACCTCGCGTACCACCGTCACCTTCACCTGACCGGGATACTCCAGTTCGGACTGGATTTTGTGGGCAATCTCGCGTGCCAGTTGGTGAGCGCGCAGGTCGTCTACCTCGTTGGGTTTGACCAGCACCCGCACCTCGCGTCCCGCTTGGATGGCGTAGACCTTCTCCACACCCTCAAAGCTTGTGGCGATGCGCTCCAGGTCTTGCATCCGCTTGAGGAACTGCTGGAGCGACTCGCGCCGTGCGCCAGGGCGCGCCGCCGAGATACTATCCGCGATAATCACCACATGGGCTTCCAGTCCGAGCGGTTCGATATCGTAGTGGTGTGCCCCGACCGCATTACACACGATTTCGCTCTCGCCGTACCGACGCAGGAAGTCCATCCCTACCAGTGCGTGCGGACCGTCGGTCGAGTTTTCCAACGCCTTACCGATGTCGTGCAGGAGCGCCGCCCGTTTCACAAGGCGCGTATCCAATCCCAGTTCCGAGGCGATCAGCCCGGCGAGCATTGCGACCTCTATAGAGTGATCCAGCACATTCTGGGCGTAGCTGGTTCGGTAGCGCAGTTTACCCAGCGTGCGCACGACTTCGGGATGCATCCCGGTCAGCCCCACTTGGAGCACCGCCTCCTCGCCCGCTTGCCATACGCGTCGCTCCACTTCGGCTTTGGCGCGCTCGTACTCTTCCTCGATGCGTGCGGGGTGGATGCGCCCGTCCTCGATTAGCTTCGTCAGGGTAATGCGGGCAATCTCGCGGCGCACCGGCTCAAACGAGGAGAGCGTCACCGCTTCGGGTGTCTCGTCAATAATCAGGTCGACGCCTGTCACATGTTCAAAGTGGCGGATATTGCGTCCCTCTCGCCCGATGATACGCCCTTTCATGTCCTCGTTGGGCAGGTGGATGACCGTGATGGTATTTTGCGAGACATGCTCGACCACACAGCGTTGGATGGTGTCCAGGATGATCATACGGGCGCGTCGTTCGGCATCGCGTCGGGCGTCCTCTTCAATCTGCTTGGCGAGGATTGCCGCCTCGTGTTCCACCTCGTCGCGCACTTCACGGAGCAGGATTTCGCGCGCTTGGTCGGCGGTCATCCCGCTGATGCGTTCCAGTTCGAAGCGTCGTTGGGCGAGGATTTCACGCAGTTCGCCCTGCTTCTTAGCGAGCAGTGCTTCCCGCTCCATCAGGGTATGCTCTTTCTGCTCCAGCAGTTCAAAGCGGTGTTCCAGCAGTTCCTCGCGCTGGAGCAGGCGCTGTTCCAGTCGGAGGATTTCAGTGCGTTTTTCGCGTGCCTCTTGCTCTGCCTGTTCAATGATACGGTGTGCCTCTTCACGCGCTTTGACACTCGCCTCGCGTAATGTGGTCTCGCATTCGCGCTCCATCTGGGCGCGCTCCTGCTCTTTTTGGGCAATCTGCAGGTGCAGATTGCGCAGTTTGTCTTCTGCCTCTTGGATCGCTTTATGGGTCTGCTGATTCAGCTCGTTGACCCGCTTGCGCCAAGCAAGCTGATAGCCAGCGAGCACTGAAAGCACGCCCACAACCGCTGTGATAAGAACCCACATAGTTTCCATAGTATCGCCTCCTGAGCGAGTGGCGGAGACGCAGCTCCGCCTACTGTTCTCCGTTCAGGGTGGGATTCCAGCGATGGAGGGCGTTTTCGGCGACCTCTGGTTCGAACCCGCGCTGGAGCAGAAAACGGAACCAGCGGGCGACCGTCCGTGCATCCGCTTGAGCGGGCGGCGTCCCGAACCGTAAGGTCAAAGCATGCACGGCGCGGGTCTCTTCGTCAGTCTCCAGAGACTCGGGCGGTGCCAGCCCGCGCTGTTCGAACTCACGCTCGATTCGGGACCGACCGGACGGCTGGCTTTCGGTGAATCGGTGAACCAGGTGATTCGCTAAGCGGTCATCAGAAAGCCATCGCTCCTCAACGAGCCATTCTATCGTCTGTTGTACGGTCTCCTCAGAAAAGCCTTTGGCGAGCAGGCGTTGAGCCATCTCCTGCTGGCTGTAGTCGCGTCGTCTCAGCCAGCGCAGAGCTATCTCTATCGCCTGCGCAAGGCATTCCTGAGTCGGAACCATCGCTTGCCCACCTCTGAACGGTTTCTACAACGGCGCGGTTGGAGCATGCCAGCGAGAGTCTCCCACTTAACATTATAGGATACCCTATCGTACAAGATTACCGTATTCCCGCCAGCGATTCACGATTCGGGTGGGCGAATGAAAATCTGAGTGAAATAATAGCTGCCATCGCGTCGGTAGACGATTCCGATACCGGTGTGGGTGAACTCCGCCGTGAGGATGTTTCGCCGATGTCCTGGACTTTTCATCCACTCTTCTACAGCAAGCTGTGCGGGTCGAGCATATCCGTTGCAGGTGAAGATATTCTCGCCACACATGCGCCATCGCACCCGAAAACGGTTCAGCCGTTGATCCACTTCCCCATAGCGGGGGTCGCGGTGGTCAAAGAAGTTCGCCTCTGCCATCCGCCTGCTGTGGTCGCGCGCCACCCGTACAACCGATTCGTCCCAGACTAACGGCGGGAGTTTTGCACGCTTGCGTGCTTGGTTGATGCGGTTCCAAGTTTCGCGCTCCATATCGCGCAACTGCTTCTCGGTGGGAGGCTTCCTCTCACGATGTTCCCTTCGCTTTTGACCTTGAAACATAACTCACGCCCTGCGCTATTGTACCCGCTCAAGCCAGCGCAAAGCGTTTCCTAATGGCTCTGGCGTCTCTCTTGAAGCAGGCGCACAAACTCGTTGAAAAAGGGACGGCTATCCCACGGACCGGGTGCCGACTCGGGATGGTACTGGAGCGTCATCAGTTTCAGGTCGGTGTGGCGCACTCCCTCCACAGTCCCATCATTCAACTGGATATGCGTGACTTCCAATCCCGTGCCCTCCAAGCTTTCGGGCACGACCGCATAGCCGTGATTGTGCGAGGTGATGGTTACCTGCCCCGTGAGCAGGTTCTTGACAGGATGGTTGCACCCGCGATGCCCAAATTTGAGTTTGTGGGTCGTGGCGCCCATCGCCATACAGAGGAGCTGATGCCCCAAGCAGATGCCCGCGATGGGGAGCCTGCCGATAAGTGCCCGCACCGTGTCGGCAATCGGGGTCAAGCGGGCAGGGTCGCCCGGACCTGGGGAAATCAGCACGCCATCGGGTTGGAGTGCCAGAATCTGTTCCGCTGAGGTGGTCGCAGGTACTATGACCGAACGCACACCAAGGCTCGCCAAGCGGCGGGGGATGTTCCACTTCACACCGCAGTCCAATATCACCACGCGGTGGCGGTAGCGCTCGTCCGACGCATCCATCGGCTCCATCCCGTCGTAGCCCCACTTGTACGGCTCGGCGGTCGTCACCGTGTAAACGAAGTCGTGCTCGTCATAGCGTGGGCTGGTCTGCAAGCGGTGGAGTGCCTCTTCGGGAGACTCGTTGGTGGTGAGGGTCGCCATCATCACGCCGTGCTGGCGCACGCGTCGGGTGATAGCACGGGTATCGACGCCCTCAATCCCTATCACATGGTGTTCCGCCAGATAATCGTGAAGCGTTCGGCGCGCACGCCAATTAGACGGGCTATCGCACGCCTCACGCACTACAAAGCCCGCCACCTGCACGCGGCGCGACTCGTGGTCTTCGGCGTTCAACCCGTAGTTGCCCACCAACGGATAGGTCATCAACACAATCTGACCCGCATACGAGGGGTCGGTCAGCACCTCTTGGTAGCCGGTCATGCCCGTGTTGAACACCAGCTCGCCTACGGTGTGCCCCTCGGCGCCAATCGCTTGCCCCTCAAAAACAGTCCCGTCTTCCAGCACTAAGTAGGCTTTCATTCGGGATGATAGTGTACCTGATAATGCCCATCGACCCCGCTCACGCAAGCCCGCAGAAACCTCTCCATACAGGACTGGAAGGTAAGCGCAGGATTGCCCGAATCCCGCGCTCAGAACTGAACCTGTAGTTGGGTTGTCCAAAGTTCGGAACGCACGGGCGCCTGCTCCTGCTCCCAAGTGAGGCTGAGGCGTGTGGCAGAATCGATTTGGTACGCCATCCCCAACCCATAGCGTTGGAAGTAGTCGCCCCCTCTCTGAGTGTTCGGGTCGTAATCGTCGCGGCGAGCATAGAAGATGAGCGGAGTATCAGGCACGCGATAGATGAGTTGAGCGTACCAGCCTTCCACTTCGGCTGAGGTGGGTGTTTCGAGGTTCGCGTCGAGTCCTGTGATACCTTCGGCGCGGAGGCTCCACTGGGGGCTTGGGTTCCACTCAGCGCCCAACACAGCGCGTCGGCGGGGGTGATTGCGTAGTCCGACCGAACCGCCATAGTCGCGTCGCCCTTCGCCCTCCATCCAGCCTGCCCACAGGTGCACCGCTGGGGTGGGTTCCCAATCCAACCGGCTCAGCACACTCTTGCGTGAGGTCACACTGGCTTGCCCCTCCACCGTGCGTTGCCCTGAGAACAGCCCTACAGTGAGGGTGGTTTGTGGGCTGAGCGGGCGTCTCCACGCCAGCCCCAAATCGCGTGCGGTCGGGAAGAGGCTATTCGCCATCTGGGTGCGTTCGGGGAAGAGCCGATCGGTCGAAGACTCTCGCACCTCTTCCAAAAGGGGCACGCGAAACAGCCCCACCGTGAGGTGTCCCTCCGCCAGAGAGCGCTCCACGAACACATCGCGTATCTGGGCGGTGCCAGAGCCAGCATCCAGGTTCAATCGAAACAGGGTGTTGGGAATAGGGCGAGCGATGACATCCACTCGGGCGCGTCGCGTGATAAACGCATCCCGCGCAGGACGCCGCTCGAGGTTATCGCTATCTTGAGCTAAACTCGTGTCGTGCAGATAGCGAAACTGGAGGTAGCCCGTCACACGCACGGGAGCCGATGCCGGACTCGGTTGGAGCCGTGCGAGCTGTGCCTCCAGCTGTTCCAAGCGCGCCTTGAGTGCCTCCATCTCCGTCAGGCGCGCCCGCAGGGCTTGAATCTCCTGCTGAATCGCCTCTACCGACTGCGCTACACCTACTGCGTGGGTCAAGCAAAAGCAAACGAAACAGCCAATCAACAACCGCCACATGGCGTAGAATAGTACCTGACCGTCGGGTATCATTTGGGGCAATATGGAGTCAACGGTTCCCCAACGCCCCGCTGGCGTGCGCGAACAGGTCATCATCTTGGACTTCGGTGGTCAGTACACCCAGCTGATTGCCCGTCGCGTGCGCGAGTGCCAAGTGTTCTGCGAGATTCTGCCCTACGATACCCCGCTCTCCACCCTGCGCGCACGCCGACCGAAAGGGATTATCCTCTCTGGGGGACCTGCCAGCGTTTATGAGCCGAACGCCCCACGCATTGACCCCGAGCTGTTCCTGATGGGCATCCCCGTGCTGGGCATCTGTTATGGTCTCCAACTGATGGCGTACCTACTGGGCGGCGAGGTTCAACCTGCCGAGGAGCGTGAATACGGACGCACCCTGCTCACCGTAGTCCATAGCGAACCGCTCTTTGACCAGTTGGATTACCATCTAACCTGCTGGATGAGCCATGGCGACCATGTGCAGACCCCACCGCCGGGATTCGTCGTCTTAGCCGAGACCGAGAACACGCCTGTCGCCGCGATGGGCGACCTCCAGCGTCGGCTGTTCGGTGTGCAGTTCCACCCGGAGGTCTCCCACACGGTGTTCGGCATGCACCTATTGCGAAACTTCCTCTATAATGTGTGCGGATGCCAGCCCCTATGGACAACCCGTAACTTCATCGACGAAAGTGTGGAGGCAATTCGCCAGCGCGTGGGTGAAGCGCATGTGCTGTGCGCCGTCAGTGGCGGCATCGACTCGTGTACCGTTGCCGCACTGGTTCAGCGCGCGATTGGCGAACAGCTGACCTGTATCTTTGTGGATCACGGTCTCTTACGCAAGGGCGAGGCAGAGCAGGTGCGTGAGCTGTTCACTCAGCATTTTCCCTCACGGCTGATTTTCGTGGACGCCCGCGAGCGCTTTTTGAACCGCCTTCGGGGCGTTGTAGACCCCGAACAGAAACGGCGCATCATCGGGGAGGAGTTCGTGCGGGTGTTTGAAGAACACGCCGACGAGATAGGCGATTGCCAGTTCTTGGCGCAGGGCACACTTTATCCCGATGTGATTGAAAGTGGCACCCGCCTCGCAGCAAAAATCAAGACCCACCACAATGTCGGGGGTCTACCCGAATGGATGCGGATGGAGCTGATTGAACCGCTACGCTACCTCTTCAAAGACGAGGTACGCTCAGTCGCCCAAGAGCTGGGATTACCGCCCAGCATCGTGTGGCGTCAGCCGTTCCCAGGTCCAGGGCTGGCAGTGCGCGTGTTGGGCGACCTCACGGGCGAGAAGCTGGAACAGGTGCGCGAAGCGGACGCCATCCTGAACGAGGAGATGGAACGCTCTGGCTGGGCACGGCGAGTCTGGCAAGCGTTCGCCGTCCTGCCCGATGTGCGCTCGGTCGGTGTCATGGGCGACCAACGCACCTATCAGCACCCGATTGTCCTGCGCGTGGTGCACAGCGAAGATGCGATGACCGCAGAACCCGCCGAGCTACCCTGGGACCTGCTACTGCGCATCGCCAACCGAATCGTGAACGAGGTTCCGGGAGTCAACCGCGTGTTGTATGACCTCAGTTCCAAGCCGCCTGCCACAATAGAATGGGAATGACCCGTATGACTGGGGAGATAGAAGCCATTTGGCTGGAGCAGTTTCCCGAGCTGGAGGTGCTATTGACCTCTGCACAAATCCGGGAGCGGGTCGCCGAGTTGGCGCGCCAAATCATGCGGGACTATAGCGAGACCGAACCCCCTTTGCTTGTGGGCGTGTTGAAGGGGTCGCTCGTCTTCGTGGCAGACCTGATGCGCCAGATTACCCTACCCGTCTCGTTTGACTTCGTCGCCACCTCCAGCTACGGCACCGAGACCCAAACGTCGGGGCAGGTGCGCCTGCTGAAAGACTTGGATACCCCTGTGGTAGGGCGCCATGTGCTGGTGGTGGAGGATATTTTTGACACGGGGCTGACCCTCAACTACTTGGTGAGCCAACTGCGCGACCGCCAGCCTGCGAGCCTGCGCCTGTGTACCCTGTTGAGCAAGCCCGAGTGCCACCGAGTCCAACTCCCGATCGACTACCTCGGCTTTGAAATCCCGAACCGATTCGTCGTGGGCTACGGCTTAGACTATCAAGAGCGCTACCGCAACCTGCCCTTTATCGCGGTTTTGAAGGGTCAGGCGGGAGCCGAGAAGTGAGGACAGCGCCTCACCTCTCGCTCAAGCTCAGTGTTTGGGCTGGTTGGGACGAGGGCACGGTAATCGCAGCGCGGTCGTACAGCGGGCGATAGTAGGGGTTGCTCCAGTAGAGCCGCAGAGCACAGTTCAGCGACGGCTCATCGCCCTCCAAATAGTCCACCACGCCCCCATCCGCCATAAAGTTCATCCCCTCATAAAACACCTGATAGGGGTCAATCGGTTGGCTGACATACCGGTCCAGCAGTTTCTGCTTTTGGGCGCGTGTGAGCGTCTGAGGGTCAATCCCTTGCGAGACGACCCACTCTCGGAAGCGGGGCAGGCGTCCATAAATCACCGTGCGGTAGAGCTTGGAGGTGACCATAATGCGCCGGCTCACGATAAACAAGGCGCGGGCTGCCTCAGGCTTCTGCGAGGCGATACTGACCGCATAGAGGTATTCGCCATCGGGCGTGTGGGTACAACAGGTTCCCCCGCCTGTGTCTTCCATCCAGTTCTCACGAATCTGGTCGCCGCGCAGTAAGATGACCATACTGTAGGCGTAGATACGGTCGTTATATTCTGCCACTAAGAATCCTTCGGGGTGGTGCTTGAGCCAAGCCTCAAAGTAGTCGCGTGAGAGCGCCACACTACCAAACAGCTGGTCTAACTCTTCCACACGGTCTAAATCGTTATGATGGGCATGCCGTACCTGAAAAGATCCTACCGAAATCATAACAACCTCCATTTTACAAGTAGTACACCGAACGCACCACCAGCAAGGGCGTTCGGCTGGCACTATTATAGCACGGATTTGACCGGCTGGTGAAAAAACTGGAGAAAATACTTACCCAAAAGCCCGTGAAGATGACCAGTTGATGTATAATCTACTGGCATGGTCTGGGCGATTGTGGCAGTGGTTCTGACCTTGATGGTGCTGGTGTTGCTGGCGAATGTGGTGGCGGTGCGTGCGACTCTCCGTCCGCCCCGCACGCCGATGTTCCTCACCCCACGCGAGATGGGTATCCCCTACCTTCAGGTGGCGTTCCCGACGCGCGATGGACTGCGTTTGCACGGGTGGTGGATGCCTGCCAAAGACGCCGTCGCCATCGCCATCCTATGCCATGGATACCTGATGAACCGCTGTGAACCGCTCCCCGTCGCGCGCGAACTCTGGCACGCAGGGTTCCACTGCCTGGTCTTTGATTTCCGAGCGTCGGGCAAGAGTCAGGGCGACCTGTGCACCATTGGCGATAAGGAGCGCTTAGATGTGATTTCAGCAGTCGATTTCGTCACCCAGACCGCGCCCGGACTGCCCGTGGTGGTCTATGGCGCCTCGATGGGGGGTGCGGCATCGCTGTTAGCTGCGGCGGAAGACCCCCGTATCCGGGCGGTGGTCGCCGACTCCGCCTATGCACGCTTGGATGTGGCAGTGGACGACTGGTGGCGCAGCAGTATCGGTCGCTTAGGCGCGCTGTTTCTGAGACCGACGAAATGGATTGGTGCGCTGGTGACCCGCAAGTTGCCGCATACGGTGTCGCCTGAAGCCGTCGTTCACAAGATTGCCCCGCGCCCCATCCTGATTGTGCACGGCACACGCGACCAGCTCATCCAACCCCGTCACGCCGAACGACTCTATCGCTCGGCGGGTGAACCGAAGTCCATCTGGTGGGCGGAAGGCAGTGAGCATGTGCAAGCCCGCTTTGACCACCCAGACCAGTTCTTCCCCCTCATCGTGCAGTTTTTCAAAGAGTCGATTGGGCTTTGCGCAGATGGGCAACCAAAGTAGGGGCAGACCGTTGTGTCTGCCCCCCATACGCAGATGGGCAACCAAAGTAGGGGCAGACCGTTGTGTCTGCCCCTACAGTTGTTTTCAATCCCACTCTTCGCAGTAGTTCGGGCGTGGGTAGCACTGAAGCAAGGTACGGTTCGGGTTGCTGGCGTTGGGACGACTGGGCCAGCCGAAGAGTGAGGCTTTTCCATCGTACACCCCGCCCACCACATACCACATCGGTACCGTGCGTCCATCCACCGTGCGTGGGCGCGAGTTCAGGTGGGTTATGTCGCCCCGTCGGAAGGCGTCAGGACGCAGGCGGTTGGGATGGCTCTGGATATGCGTATCCACATACACCGCCTGAATACGCCCCGTCCACTGGCTCTCGGTGCCTGCCCAGACGCGTTCAGGGACATGGGCGTTGCGCGCATGGCGCGGGTCTACCAGTCCTACGGGTTCAAAACGACGCCCATCATCGCTTACAAGCACGCCATCATACCAAAAGCCTGTGCCTGCAGGAAAAGGCAGTCGCGCCAAACTCACCGGCGGCACCTCAGGATAGACCCAACTGTTGACCAGCAAACACCAGTTTGGCATCAGCGAGACCTGCTCCGGTTCGCCCGGTGCCGGAGCCATGCCAACCGATGGCTCGCTGGTAAATCCGCTCAGCTGGGTCGGGTGGGTATCGGCAGGACAGAGGTAGATAGCGTCGGACTTGGCGTAGGGCTTGAGCAGACCCCATACGGTGCGCATCAAGCGGGTTTCGCCAGAGCGCACTACATAAACCCCAAGCGGGAAGCACTCGTCATGGTCTTGGGCATAAAGCAGGGTCGCTTTTGCCACTTGGCGCAGGTTGGAAGCACACACCGTCTTATAGGACTGTTGGCGTGCGGTCGCAAAGGTCGGCATCAGCATCGCTACCAACACCACAATAATCGCCACCACAATCAGCAGTTCAATTAGCGTAAAGCCATAGCGTTTCACAGGACACCCCCTACTTTGTCCCCCAGATAGCCCTAAAAGAGGATGTGAACGCAGGATGTGGCTCGGAGCGCTTGGGGGACTTTCGTAGAAAAAACAAACACCTACCCGTGATTCTGGCAGGTGGCGTCGAAAAATAGAGTCGTTGACAAAACGCGAACGGGCGATGGCAAGTGAGCGATTAGCGCTCGGTCATCGCCAAGAAATTTTGCAGGAGCCGTTTGCCCGCCTCGCTCAGCACCGATTCGGGATGGAACTGAACGCCCTCAATCGGGTACTGCTTGTGGCGCACGCCCATAATCTCGCCATCGTCGGTGCTTTCGGCGGTGATTTCCAGCGTGTCGGGCAGGCTCTCCCGCTGGATAACCAGCGAGTGGTAGCGGATGGCGCGCATCGGGTTCGGCAAGCCGTGGAAGACGCCTTGGTCGGTGTGGTGGATGGGCGACTCTTTGCCGTGCATGGGGCGCTTAGCCCGCACAATTTCGCCTCCGAACGCCGCACCGATACTCTGATGACCCAAACACACCCCCAGAATGGGCACTTTGCCTGCCGCCTCGCGTATCAGCGCAACACTAATCCCTGCCTCGTTGGGGGTACAGGGTCCCGGCGAAATCACAATGCCTGCCGGCTCAAGTGCCAACGCTTGCTCAACCGTGAGCTCATCGTTGCGCACCACCTTGACCGTAGCGCCCAGCTCACCGAAGTACTGCACCAGATTGTAGGTGAAACTGTCGTAGTTATCAATCACCAGAATAAACCGTTTCGCTTCAGGAGTGGGTTGCATAGTCTACTCTCTCAGGAATAGAGGGTCTTGGTCAACACATCGCTCAGTGCCTGCGCGGTCTGGTCTACAGCGGTGATGGTGCGGTCATAGTCCATACGCATCGGTCCCAGCACGCCCAGCACACCGCTAATACGGTTGCCCACGCGGTAGCGGGTATAGATGAGCGTGCAACAGCGTAGGGGTTCTAAGGGGTTCTCTTCACCAATCTGGAGGGTCACCATCTCCGAGCGGGTGCGTTCTACCAGACGGTAGAGTGCTTTGCGTTCGTCCAGCGTGCGCAACACCGCTTCCAGTTGACTCACCTCGCGCTGGAATTCGGGCTGTTGCAAGATGAAGGCGACCCCATCGTAGTACAGTTCGCCTTCTGATGCCTCTTGAGCGATGCTCTGCACCGTGCGGAGAAGCAGGCTCAGCGTCTCGCGCTCCGCAGGCGACTCCATAGAGGGCACTTGCTCGGGATCCATTTCCAAGAGGTAGCGTACCGTTTGACCCTCCACCAGCGGGATCAGCACATTTTGAATCCGATGGAGCGAGCGTTGTGAGGTAGAGTGCTTGAGGTCTACCAGGCGGTTCTCCACGAAGCCGTGCTCAAAAATCCCCACCACCAGCGCACGATGCGGACCGCAGTGGGTAATCACACAGCGGATGAGGCGTAGCGTGTCATCCTGGGCGGTGGTGGCGAAGCTAGCGCTATGGGCGACCCGCGCCAGAATACTGAGGGTCGACGCCAGCAACTCGGTCAAGCTCTCGCCCGGCTGGGGTAGGCGCTGGAGATAGCGTTCAAACTTCAGGCTACTGACCTTCGCGCGCAGATGCTCCACATAGTAGCGGTAGCCCAAAGTGGAAGGCACGCGTCCTGCGCTCGTGTGGGGCTGAAGCAGATAGCCCCAATCGGTCATCTCTGCCATCTCGTTGCGTATGGTCGCCGGCTTCACGCCCAGCGGATAGCGCGTTGCGATGGCGTGTGAACCGACCGGCTCACCCGTCGCCACATGGTCACGCACAACCGCCTTCAAGATGGCGGACTTGCGCGCATCCAGCATCGGAACAGGTTGGGTTCGTTTCGGCAAGGCTAACCACCGGGTTAATTGTACCACGCTTGCCCCTAAATCGTTCCCCCCCTTCTGCCGATAATCCCCTATCAGGCACGGATTGCCTCTGGATGCACGGAAGCGAGAGGAGTGTATCAGTATGTCGCTATCGGTACGAAGCGGAACCTATCGCACTTTTTGGGACACACCGACTTTGCGCACGGCGGAACGGGCGATGGGACTTGCCACCGCACGCCAACGGGTGCTGGCACACAACCTGGCGAACGCCAACACGCCCAACTATCGCCGTCAGGACATCCAGATCAGCCCGCCCACCGAGCCCAACCGAGCGGTGGAGTTAGCGCGCCAACACTTCGGCACGCCCATGCGTGCAACCCATCCCAGCCATCTCCTCACACCACCGCAACCGTCCCAAACGATGTTGACAAACCAGAGCTCGGCGCCGATGCGTACCGATGGCAACACCGTAGACCCCGAACACGAAATGGCAGCGCTCGCCGAGACCGAACTGCGCTATGCGATGCTGGTGCGGATTGCAGGCGGACAAATCCGCACACTGGAAACCGCTATCAACGGGGGACAAGGAGGACGCTAAACGATGGGACTGATTAGCACGCTCAAAGTCAGCACCAGTGGGATGTCGGCAGAGCGACTTCGGATGGACCTGATTGCGGACAACCTCGCCAACGCCAACACCACCCGCACGGCGAACGGGACAGCCTACCGACGCAAGGTGGCGGTCTTTGAACCTATCCAACCGACCGCTGAACGACCCGGTGGAGTACGCGTCACAGCGATTGCGGAAGATGCCTCCCCGATGCGGCAGGTCTACCAACCCGGGCATCCCGACGCCGACGCCAACGGCTATGTCACCTACCCGAATGTGGATATGGTCAGCGAGATGATTGACCTGATTACAGCGAGCCGTGCCTACGAGGCGAACATTCAGGCGTTCAACGCGGCGAAGAACATGTTTATGCGCACACTGGACTTAGGGCGTGTATGAGGTGCTGAACGATGCGGATTGACTCCATCATACGCGGTATCCCGATGCCCCAGCTCCCCAAAGAGCCAATCAAGGAGCTGGAGCCACCTGAATTAAAACCGCTGGAGCCATCGGAGGAGAGCGATGCCCCGCGCGCCGATTTCGGCAAGATGCTCGGTGAGGTGCTGGGGCAAGTGGTAGAAGCCCAAAGCAACGCCAGCGAGTTAGCCCAACGCTTCGCTAACGGGGAGCCGGTGGACGAACATACGCTGGTGCTGGCGATGGAACGCTCCAGCCTCGCTTTCCAGATGACGCTTCAGGTGCGCAACAAGGTCTTGGAAGCCTACCAAGAGATTATGCGACTCCAAATCTGATAACGAGGTGAACTCAGCGCGATGCAGGACAGGCTCACACAACTTCGGGAATGGTGGACGAACTTACCTAAGGGCGCACGCTTCGGCTTGATTGGCGGCGGGGCAGGCTTGGTCATCCTGTTCCTCGCGCTCGGATTCTGGGCGAGTGCCCCCACCTATACCACCCTCTACACGGGGCTAAACCCCGCCGATTCCGCCAGTGTGGTGCAGGTTCTGCGTGAGAAGGGCATCCAAGTACGCACTCAGGGTGGCGGCTCTGTTATTGAGGTGCAGAGCGACCGCGTAGAAGAGGCACGGCTGGAACTCGCCTCCAAAGGGCTTCCCAAAAGTGGTGCCCCCGGCTATGCCCGACTGGAACAGACACCGTTCGGCATGACCCAAACGATGGAGCAAAACACCCTGCGCATCGCAATGGAAGAGGAACTCCAAAACACCATCCAACATCTTGAGCCAGTGGAAAGCGCGCGCGTACACATCACCCCCGGCAACGACTCACCTTTCGCCGACTCGCGCACCGAGCCGACCGCCAGCGTGGTGGTCGCGCTCAAGCCAGGCGCCATGCTCAACCGCGAACAAATCAAAGGAATCGTGCATCTGGTGAGCCACAGCGTGGAGGGGCTAAAACCGGAAAATGTGACGATTGTGGATGCTGAAGCGCGTCCCCTCTGGAACGGGGGCGACCAGTACGCCAGCGATAATGAGATGGTGAAGCTCCGACGAGAAGCCGAACGGGGGTACGCCGAGGAACTCCGACGCCAACTCCAACAGCATTTAGACCGTGTGTTGGGACAGGGCAAGTCCAGCGTGATGGTTCAGACCGAGCTGAACTTAGACCGTGAGGAGGTGCAAGCGCAGCGCGTGGAGCCGTTAGACCCCAACCGCGCCGCCGTGCTGAGCGAAACCAGCTCCACCGAGCGCCTCAGTGGTAACCCGCCTGCTGTGGGCGGTCCTGCTGGCATTGCTGGCAACCGTGCCGATGCGCCGATGTATCCCGCTGCACCCGCTGGGCAAACAGGCGAATACAACCGCGAAGACCGCGTGCGCAACTACGAGGTCAACAAGCAAGTGGAGCATATCGTGCGTGCGCCCGGACGCATCGAACGCCTGAGTGTCGCCGTGCTGGTGGATGAGGCGGTGGATCCGGCTGCTGTGGACGCCGTGCGCAACTGGCTGGAGACGACGGTCGGGGTTGTGCCCAATAATCCTGCCCGTATCGTGACCGTTCAGCGCGTCAAATTTGATACCTCCCAAGCGCAAGCCGAGAGCGCCGAGCAGAAGGCACGCGAGCTGGCACAGCGCCAAGCGCTCCTCTGGAAGCTCCTACCCGTTCTGCTCCTGCTGATTGTGACCATCTTCTTGGCGCGGGTGATTGGCAAGCACATTCGTCGCCCCGTGGCACAGCCCGGCTTACAAGTGGCAGGCGCACTGCCCGGCGGGGGGAGCGCAATCCTGCCTGCAGGCGCACTACCTGAAGGCTCCACCACCGAGTATGCGGTCGGTGAAGAGGGAATTGAAGTGCTCTATGTCGATGGTCAGCCGGTATTGGGACAGGCAGGAGGACTGGCACGCCGACGCCCCGACGAGGAGTCGGAACTGGAAGAGGAGTATGCTCGCAAGATTCGAGAGCGCGCGCAACCGGAACTACTGGAAATCATCCGATTCGCCGAGTCGAAACCCGAACATGTCGCCGCGCTCCTTAAGAACTGGATGAAATAACGAGGCGAAGCGATGCTCAAACCTGCAGAGAAGAAACTGACGGGCAAGCAGAAAGCGGCAATCGTATTGGTGGCGATGGGTACCGATGTCGCTGCCAAAATCCTTCCACACCTCAACGAGGCGGAAGTGGAAGAGCTCAGCTTGGAAATCGCACGACTGGGAAGCATCCCCTCGGAACTGCGTCAGGGAGTCATCAAAGAGTTCTATGAGGTCTGCTTAGCTCAGAACTTAGCGTTGGAAGGCGGACTGGACCACGCACGCTTGATGTTGGAACGCGCCTACGGTCCCGAAAAGGCGTCCGAAATCTTAGAGCGGCTTTCACGCACCCTGCAGATGTTGCCGTTCGACTCTATCAAGAATGTCCATCCGTCCCAGCTGAGCACCTTCCTACAGGATGAGCATCCGCAAACGATTGCGCTGGTGTTGGCTTACTTGGAGCCGCAGGTCGCCGCTGCGGTGCTGGGGAACCTGCCACCTGAGCTTCGCCCCGAGGTCGCCGAACGCCTCGCTACGATGGGGAGTACCCCACCTGAGGTCATCCGACGCGTGGAAAATGTGCTCCAGCGCAAACTCTCCAGCATCGCCAGCCAAGAGCTGACCGCCGCAGGTGGCGTCAAACCCCTCGTGGAGATTCTGCAACTGGTCGACCGCAACACCGAGCGCACCATCTTCGACTATCTCACCGACAATAACCCCGAACTCGCTGAGGAAATCCGCAAACTGATGTTCACCTTTGAAGACCTGCTCCAACTGGACGACCGCGCTATCCAGCAGATTCTGAAAGAGGTGGATATGAAGGAACTGGCGCTCGCGCTCAAGGGTGCCAGCGATGCCCTCAAAGAGAAAATCTTCCGCAATATGTCGGAGCGCGCCGTCAATATGCTCAAAGAGGAGCTGGAGTTTATGGGACCCGTGCGTGTGCGACAGGTGGAAGAGGCACAGCAGAAGGTGGTCAGTATCGTGCGGCGGTTGGAAGAGGCGGGCGAGATTGTCGTCTCGCGTGGCGGTGAAGAGGAGATGATGATTTAAGATGACACGCCCCCACATCTTCCCCCAGCTCAGCGAGCTTCAGCGGGAGACCACACGCAGCCTCCCGCCCGACCTGCAACCGCTGACGGCGCCCGTTGTAGCCTCTACAAGCCCCCCGAACGCAAGACCCGCCGTGTTCCCCGAA
Source organism: Fimbriimonadales bacterium (assembly GCA_046718995.1). Lineage (GTDB taxonomy): Bacteria > Armatimonadota > Fimbriimonadia > Fimbriimonadales > GBS-DC > CAKZQI01. The sequence continues at coordinate 4,191 of JBDNDR010000003.1, read as the reverse complement.
TATCGCCCGCCTACTCCACCTGCCGAAGCAATCAACTTAGAGGCAGTTCAGCAGGAGGCAGAGGCGATTCGGCGCAACGCTATTCAAGAGGCGGAACAGATACGCCAGCGCGCCCACCAAGAAGGCTATCAGCAAGGGTATGAACAAGGCTATGCTGAAGCCAAACAGCGCGCTGAACAAGAAACCCAGCAAGCTCTCTTCGCAACCCTTCAACGCCTTCAAAATGAGGTGCAAGCGTTCCTTGAGAGCCTGCGTGAACAGTCGCAAACTTACCTCCACGAGACTGAGCAGGGTATCCTGCAGCTGGCGTTGGAGGCGGTACGCAAGGTCGTCAAAGAGGAGCTGCGTCTCCATCCTGACCACGCACTCCAGATAGTGCGCGAGACCCTCAAGCGGGTGCGCACCTTCGGGGAGGTACGGATTCGGGTGAACCCCTTAGACCTCAGCCAAGTGCGCCAACACCGTACCGAACTATTGGCGGTGTTGGATGGCGTGCCCCAGATTGAAATCGTGGAAGACCGGCGCGTTGAACAGGGCACCTGCGTGATCGAGACCGACCACGGCACCTACGATGCACGCTTAAGTACCCAGCTCGCCGAGATAGAACGCGCCCTCCGCGACTCGGCTTAGCCCTACTTCCCAACGATGTTATTCATAATCACCGCGCCGCCCGCATCGCCTTCCACATTAACCATCGTGCGGAACATATCCAGCACGCGGTCTACTGCCAGGATTAACCCAATCCCTTCCAGCGGAAGCCCCACCGACTGTAGCACGATGACCATCGTGAACAGCCCTGCACTGGGGATACCCGCTGCACCGATGGCGGCGAGCGTTGCAGTGAACAACACAATCACCTGCTGGGCGAAGGTCAGCTCCACCCCATACACCTGAGCGATGAAGAGTGCAGCCACCGCCTCGTACAGTGCCGTGCCGTCCATGTTCACCGTCGCACCAATCGGAATGCTGAATCGGCTGATGTAGGGGCGTACTTGCAGGTTCTCTTCCACCGAGCGCATCGTCACGGGCAGGGTCGCCGCGCTGGAGCTGGTGCTGAGCGCGGTAATCATCGCCTGCGAGATGCCCGCGAAGAACCGCCAAGGTGAACATCCGCCCAACAGCCAAACCAACAGGGGCAACACAATCAGCCCGTGAAGCGCCAAGCCGCCCAGCACTGCCCCCATATACTTCGCCAGAGGGACGAACGCCTCCGCTCCTGCCTGACCAATGGTACGCATCAGCAGGAACGCCACGCCGAACGGCAACAGCCGCAGGATCCAGCCCACGACCACCATCGAGAGGCTCAGCACCTCGTCCACAAACTGGCGTACCGTGCGCCCACGCTCACCCATCAAGTTGAGCGCAATACCCAAAATGAGGCTGAAGGTGATAATCTGGAGCATGTCGGTACGGGCGAGCGCGTCAATCGGGTTGGCAGGCACGAGGTTGCGTATCAGGTCAAAAAAGGTCGGGGGACGCGCCTCTTGGATTTCTTTGGGCGTCTCAGCCGGTTTGAGTACGGCGCCCAGTCCCGGGTCAATCAGGTTCACGATGACCAGACCGAGCGCCGCAGCTAACACAGTAGTACTGAGATAGTAGGTCAGTGTGACACTGCCCAATCGCCCCAGATAGCGGGTGTCTAACCCTGCCGCCGCACTGATGAGCGAGGTCATCACCAGCGGCACAATCACCATCCTCAACAGGCGAATGAACAGGTCGCCCAACAAGACGACCACCTCAAAGAAGGGCAGGTCGGTACCGCCCGCGCGGTTAATCCAAAGCCCTGCCACGACTCCGACGACAATCCCTGTCAAGACCCAGCGTATCGAAACGAACTCGCGTGCTTTTTCCATCCTTAGACCGTTGCTCTCTTAGACAATTTCAAAACGCTCAATCAGGCTGTTATCGGCTCGGAACGCCTCAACCAGCAAACTTCCACGCACGGGCACTTTTACCTGCAGGTAGCAGTAGGTGCGTTCGCGCTTGGCAGTCCACGGGGTCGGTTCCGGCATCAGATTGTAGAGCGAGACTCCGCCCCCGCCACAGGTGACATAGACTGTCCCCCTGCCCTGCGGATAGCGGTTGCCCGACTTGACTGTTGCCTGACCCCCACGCATCGGGAACATCCGCTCGTATAAGTGGTCATGACCGCAGATGACTAAATCCACGCGGTGTTTATCCATAAGGGGCACGAAGGTACGGATGATGCGCTCATTGTTCCCGCGCCGTTGGGTGGAGCCGTAGGGCGGATGATGCATAAACACAACGACCCAGCGGTTATTGGGGTTTCGGCGTGCTTGAGCCAGGGTCTTGTCAATCCATGCCAGCTGGTCTTCGTCGCTTGGTTCATTCGTATTGAACGCCACGAACTGGGTGTTGCTGATACGGTAGGTGTAGTAATATTTCCCTGCGTTGGGCATCGGGAAGCGCGTCAGGGAGGCGATATACCCGATGCGTTCCTCGTTGATGCGTTCGTTCTCGTGATTGCCAAAGCAGACCATCGTCGGTATGCGTGAAGCCAAGACCTCCAGCTGTTGGAGATAGGTATCCCAAATCGGCTGGCGTCCGTTCGCATACGAGAGGTCACCGGCGATGAAATGGAAACTCGGCTGGAGTGATGCCACATTTCGGCTGTTCTGCACGCTGACTGGGGTTGTTCCATGGTCGGCAAAGGCGGTGAAATGAAAATCGTGCGGACGGTCTAACGGCGTTCGGAACGAATAGGCTCGGCTGAACCCTCCCTTGGCGCTCCCGACACGGTAGTAGTAGCGTTCTCCGGGCTTGAGGTTCGTCAGCAGGGCATGGTAGATCACACCGGTCTCATACGGGTAGGTTCTACGCTGGGCGGGCACTTGCATTCCTAATTGGGCGGTCGGACCATACTCCACAACAGGGTCTTCAACGGCGCTCTGAACTTGCCATGTGATATACATCTGCGTGGTCGGTTCATCACCGAACGCGATGCGTACCTGAGTGGGCTGAGTGCTCATAATGGTCTTTGAGGTTCCACGCGCTCGCTACAATCCCTGCAATGAGCAGCTCCCCTCACTTTCAGCGGAACAGCACGGTGCCCTCGATAAAGACGAAGCGGTTATCGCGCTCATCAAAGCCGAAACCGACACGCAGGCGTTGGAGGAGCGGGTTGCGGAACGGGAGCCGATAGAACAGCCGCACCTGATAGCTGGGTGTCCCGCCAGAAAGGGTGCGTCGGTAAGCGATTCCTACCCCATTAAACAGGTTCTTGACCAGATAGATGGTGGCAGGTTGAAGCCCCGTGTAGTCCAGCGAGAACTGCTCCAGGTCAAACGCTTGGGCAATCCCCGTTTCTATGGGGGCGAGCAGTCCGGGCAACACTTGTGCGCTGAGGATTTCGCCGATTTGTTGACGGAACAGCTCGGCAGGGTCTGCTCCCCGTGCGAGCGCGCTGAGTACCTCCCCACGCCCCAGTAGGCTCAGAATCGTCTGTTCGGAAAGTCCGGGCGGGTCGGACCGCGCGGTCATTTGGAGGCGTTCGGGGTCGTCCAGTGCGCCGCGGATGTCCACCTCCACTCGGTAGCGCATCGGGTCGCCCGTGAAGTCGGTAGCGACCACGCTCGTGCTGGCACGCACATCCAAGTCGATTCGGGCAATCGTTTCGCCCTGCAAGGTGGTGTAGGGATAGCTGATTCGCACGAGGCTGTCGGGTTCCAAGCGTAAGCGTGCGGTAGGTAGGCTGAGTGCGCCCCCGCGTATACTGAAAGTTCCATCCATCGCCAGGTTGCGCACGCTCCCCGAAATCTGCAGGTTGCCCACCATGCGGGCGTCCAAGTTCGGATTGCGGAATAGGAACTCCTCGGCAGTTGCAACCCGCAGGTTCAGCGTAGGGTCAATCGGAAGCGGTTCGCCCGACTCCACCGTTTCAAACTCGGCAGGCAGGTAAAGGAACCCCTCCCTGAGTTGGAGGTCGCCTTCTAAGCGGGGGCGTTCGGTGGTGCCTGCGAGGGTGACCGTGCCGAAGACCGCCCCACGCGCCGCTCCACCAATCACGGGCAGTTTCGGCTCGTTGACGGTCAGACCCTCCAAGTTGGCGCGCAGGTTCAGAGCAGGCTTCTCCTCGTTGAAGCGTGCGGTGCCCGTCACAGTCAAACTGCCGCCCTCAGAGGAGCGGGCAGACGCCTGCACAATCCGCGCCTCTTGCCCATCAAACTCCAC
>JBDNDR010000299.1:0-3223 GCA_046718995.1 Fimbriimonadales bacterium | reverse complement strand
TCGCTGTGCTCGTCGGCTTGAGTGCGTCGGGCTTCTGGAACACCTACCTGCTGTTCCAGAACGCGCAGAGCTTCGGGATCACCGACCCGCTCTTTGGGATGGATGTCGGCTTCTATGTGTTCCGCCTGCCGTTCCTGTCGTTCGTGGCGGGGCTATTGGTCTTTACGACGCTGGTGGTGATGGTGGGTGTCGGCACTTTCTACTATTTCAATCGTGCGCTGGGCTGGCTCGGCGGGATGCCCACTTTCCTGCCGTCGGTCAAGCCCCACCTGTTGGTCTTGGCGGTGCTGTTTCTGCTCTCGTTTGCGTGGTATCTCTGGCTCTCGCGCTATAACTTGGTGCTGACCAGCCACGACCAGTTCTTCGGGGCGGGCTATGCGGACATCCACGCACGCTTGCCGATTCTGAACCTGACTGTGTTTGGGCTGCTGGGTGCGGCGCTGTTATGCCTGATTAGCCTGCGTCCCGGCTCCGGACTGCTGTTGCCGATAGGGGGCTTTGCGACGGTGATACTCTTCTGGGTGGTGGCGATGATGGTCTATCCGCCCTCCGTTCAGCGGTTTGTGGTCGTGCCGAACCAGTTGGAGCGTGAGAGCGAGTATATCCAGCACCACCTCAACGCCACGCGCAAAGCCTACGGCTTAGACCGTATTGAGACCCGCGTGATGAATGTGCGCACCGAGCTGACCGCCCAAGACCTGCAGGGCGCGCAAGGCTCGCTGGAGAACCTGCGGATGTGGGACTATCGCCCCCTGAGGCAGGTGTACAACAGCCTCCAAGCGCTCAAACCCTACTACACTTTCGTGGATATCGATGTAGACCGTTACCGAGTGAACGGGAGTTTGCGTCAGGTTCTGCTCTCGGTGCGCGAGTTGAACTTGGACGGGCTACCTGCACCGGCTCAACGCTGGCAGAACCTCCGTCTGCTCTACACACACGGCTATGGGCTGGTAATGAACCCCGTGAACGAGGCGACCGCCGAAGGTCAGCCGATGTTCTGGGTTCGCGACCTCCCACCGATCACCCCGGACGACATTGAACTCAAGAATCCCGCCATCTACTTCGGCGAGAACCTCTCGGGCTATGCGATTGTGCGTTCCAACCTCAAGGAACTGGACTACCCGCGCATGACGGGCGTTGGCGAGGAGGAGAATGTCTATACCACCTACGCAGGCGATGGGGGTGTGCCCGTTGGGGGCTTTTGGGCACGTCTGATGTTCGCCATCCGATTGCAGGACACCAACATGATGCTCTCGCGCGACCTGAACCGCGAGTCGCGCCTACTGTTCCGTCGAAATATTCAAGAGCGGGTTCGGGCGATGTTCCCCTTCCTGCGATGGGACGCCGACGCCTACCCCGTGATTGCCAACGGTGAGGTTCACTGGGTGTATGACGCCTACACTATCACGGCGAACTACCCCTATAGCAAACCGTTCTTCACCCGCGACCCGAACACCCGCCAGTTCAACTATCTACGCAACTCGGTCAAGGTGGTGGTTCACGCTTACACGGGCGAGGTGAACGCCTATATCAGCGACGAGAACGACCCGATTATTCGGGCTTATGCCCGAGCGTTTCCTGGCGTATTCAAGCCGCTGAGCGAGATGCCTGAGGCTCTGCGCGACCATATCCGCTATCCGATTGACCTGTTCCAAGTGCAGGCGGTGCTGTTGGAACTCTATAACACGACCGACCCCCGCGTGTTTTTTAACAAGGCGGATGCTTGGCAGATTGCGCGCGAGATCCTACAGGGCAACGAGCCGACCCCGATGGTGCCTTACTATGTGATTATGCAGCCGCCGGGCGAGACCCAGCCCCGCTACATTCTCACAATCCCGTTCACCCCGCTGGGACGCCAAAATCTGGTGGCGTGGCTTGCAGCGCACTGCGACCCCGACCGCTACGGCGAGCTGGTGCTCTACCGGTTCCCGAACGACCGTACCGTGTTGGGACCCGCTCAAATCGAGGCGCGTGTCAATCAGAGTCCCGAAATTGTCCAGCAGATTAACCTCTGGAACCAGCAAGGCTCGGAGGTGTTCCGAGGCAACCTCTTGGTGGTTCCGTTGGGGAATGCGATGCTCTATTTCAAGCCCATCTACCTGCGTGCAGCATCGGAGGTGGCAATCCCCGAGCTGAAGAAGGTCATCTTAGCCAGTGGCGACCGCGTGGTGATGACCGACACGGTAGAGGAGGGGCTCACACTCCTACTCGGTCAGCGCCCTGGACGCACTACCCCACGCCAAGCGGGACGCAACGGCGAGTCGGCTCCTCCGGCGGGCACTGTACCCCCCGCCGCCGACCTACGCTCGCTCATCCGCCAAGCGAACACTACCTATCGCCAAGCGCAAGAGGCACTCAAGGCGGGCGACTGGGCAACCTACGGTGAGCGTATGCGCCGACTGGAACAGCTCTTAGGCGAGATGGAGCAACGCCAACAGCCGTAGAAGGGTCAGGCGGGGGTTATTCCCCCGCTTACCCTTACAAGCCCAGGCGCACCTCTTTTCAGACGAAGCGAGGTGCCCCTGTCGATTCGCACTCGGCATAATAGAACCATCCCCTCTCCAATCTCCGAAGCATCGCCCACAAGAAAGCACCGAATTGTGATTAAAATCACAGAAAAAGCTGTTCCTCTTAAGGGTAGAGTACAGTGGAGGTGCACCATGAACTTACCTGAACTCTCTTATGTGCAGTACTGGTTGGTGTACAACGCATTCTCCTTCACCATCGCGGTGATGGCGGCGTCAGGACTCTTTTTCCTGCTCGCCCGCAGCTATGTCGCGCCGAAGTATCATATCGCGCTCTACCTCTCCGCGTTAGTCGTGTTCATCGCTGGGTATCACTACTTCCGTATCTTCCTGAGCTGGGATGAGGCTTACGACTTCAGCCAAGCGTCAGGAACCTATGTGCCCACTGGTAAGCCGTTCAACGACTTCTATCGGTACGCGGACTGGCTCATTACAGTACCGTTGCTGTTGACCGAGCTGATTTATGTGATGGCGCTCCCTCGTGCGAAGGCGAACAGTCTCATCACGCGTCTGGTCATCGCAGCAGTGATTATGTTGGTCACGGGCTATCCCGGAGAGTTAGCGCGCGACGATATGACGACCCGTCTCATCTGGTTCGTGCCCAGCACTTTGGCATTCATCTACATCCTGTATGTGCTGGCGACCGAGCTCAATCGGGTGGTTGCGGAATCACGGTTCGCAGAGGCGGTCAACCGACG
>JBDNDR010000298.1:0-3224 GCA_046718995.1 Fimbriimonadales bacterium | reverse complement strand
GCGTCACTGCGTTCAGCATGACGAGGGTGGAGCGCGCGACGAAACCCGTATTCGTCACCCTGAGCCGCAGGCGAAGGGTCTCAATGAGATGCTTCGCTCACGCTCAGCATGACGGGGTGGGACAATTCCTAACTCAACAAAAAACACTCAGACCCTCTTAGCAGGAACTCGGTGCAGAGGATAGAATCTACACGCATATGGAACGCATCGGACGACGCGAGTTTTTGGCACAGTCAGGCAAGGTGGTTCTGGGCGCAACGGCAGGACTAACCTTTCTGCGCTCTTGGTCGCATAGCCCAAACGACACCCTCAATATCGCAGTGGTCGGGTTGAATGGTCAAGGGTGGGGACACACTCGGATTTATATCCAGATGGAAGGGGTGCGTGTGGCGGCGCTGTGTGATGTGGATGCACGCGTGCTGGCACAACGCGGCGCCCAAGTCGAGCAACTGCAGGGCACTCGACCTAAACTCTATGAGGATTACCGCCAACTCCTGGAAGATAAGGAGATCGATGCGGTCTCTATCGCCACCCCTAACCACTGGCACGCGCTGATGACCATCTGGGGATGTCAAGCCGGCAAAGATGTCTATGTCGAAAAACCTGTCTGTTGGGACTTCTACGAAGGCGAGAAACTTGTAGAGGCTGTGCGCAAATACAATCGGATTGTGCAGGGTGGACACCAGTTCCGCTCCGAGCTGTTCACACGGAACGCGGTGGCGCGCGTTCACGCAGGCGAAATCGGCGAGGTCTATATGGCGCGTGGGCTGTGCTACAAACCGCGCGGTCCCATCGGTATCCAAAGCGACACCAACCCGCCCCCGTGGCTCAACTGGGAGCTGTGGCAGGGTCCCGCCGAGCGCCGCCCGTTCAACCCGAACTATGTGCATTATAACTGGCACTGGTTCTGGAACTACGGCAACGGCGACATCGGCAATCAGGGCGTCCACCAACTGGATGTGGCGCGCTGGTTCCTGAATAAGGGGCTACCCGTCCGAGTGCATTCCACAGGCGGACGCTATGGCTACCAAGACCAAGGCGAGACGCCGAACACCCAAATCGCCACCTTTGAGTACGAAGACGGGAAGCTGCTGGTGTTCGAGGTGCGTGGGCTGTTCACGAACGACGAGGCAGGCGCCAAGATTGGCAATCTGGTGTACGGCTCGTTGGGCTACATGTCGTCGGGCGATGGCTATAAGGCGCGCCGTGCCCCGAATGAGGATGTGCCCCCGCGTGAAGACCTGAAACTGCCCGAACCCATCACCGAGGCGGAGAGCCACTTCGCCAACTTCGTGCGCGCGGTGCGTACCCGCGACCCCAAAATCCTGCGCTGTCCCATCGAAGAGGGCGTGATCTCGGCGCAGATGGTCTGCTTGGCGAATATCTCCTATCGGCTGGGACGCGTACTCCAGTTTGACCCTCGACGCAAGCAGTTCGTCAACGACCGCGAGGCGAACAGCATGCTCCGTCGTCAGCGCATGCCGAAAGGGTTCGAAATCCCAGAGCGAGTGTGAGATGGAAGCGCTTGCCGAACTCTGGCGTTTCACACGCCTGCGATTAGACCAAGCAATCGCCGACTTGGACGATACAGGGCTGAACTGGCGTCTCTTTGAGGGGGCGCACTCTATCGCCGAGTACCTCTATCATGTGGCGGGAGTGGAACTCTACTGGGCACACCACTTAGGAGGCTATACCCCCAGCGATGAGTGGGAGTGGGGCGTGTTGCGCTGTGCGACCGATTCGTTCCTGCGTGAGGCGCCCTTCCCCCTGCCCCCATCCGCCTGCACGGTAGAGCAGGTACGCCGAGCGCTTGAACGCTCCGCCGAACTGTTCCGTCCCCTGATAGAACACTCTACCCCCGAGCAGTTGGCGCAACCGGTCACCAGTCCGATAGGCGACCCGATTACAGGGCGTGAGGGACTGATTCGCGCGGCGCAACATGCCAGCTACCACACGGGGCAAATCTGGCTGATGCGCATGCACCCCCAGTTCCCGAACCCGTAGTGCCCACCCCTTTGCGACGGTTCCCCCCATCGGGTACAATCTGGCTATGCAAAGGCGAGTGGCGGTAGGCAATTCGGAGCAGTGGGTGCAGTGCCAAAAGTGCAAGAAAATCCTGTTCAAGCCCGACTTTGAGCGTGCGTTGCGGGTCTGTAGCCACTGCGGTCATCACCATCGCCTGCGTGCGCGCGAACGCCTCGCCATCACCTTAGACCCCGACACCTTCACCGAGTACGACGCCGACCTGCGTTCGGGCGACCCGCTCCTGTTCCCCGATTACCCCGATAAACTCGCGCGTGCCCAGCAAGCGACAGGCGAGATGGAAGCGGTCATCACCGGTACAGGCAAACTGGGGGGCTACGAAGTCGTGATGGGTGTGATGGACTTCGCTTTCATGGGTGGGAGTATGGGGTCTGTGGTCGGCGAGAAGATTACGCGCTGTTTCTTACACGGGGTAGAGCATCATCTGCCCGTGATTCTCTTCTGCTCGTCGGGTGGAGCGCGGATGCAGGAGGGACTACTCTCGCTGATGCAGATGGCGAAGACCACAGCGGGCGTGGAGCGGCTCCACCGCGCGGGACTGCCCTATCTGGCGGTGTTCACCGACCCGACGATGGCGGGCGTGTTAGCCAGTTTCGCTTCACTGGCAGATGTCATCCTTGCCGAACCGGGCGCCCTGGTCGGGTTCGCTGGGCAACGCGTCGCTGCGCAAGCCAGCTCAGGCAAACCGCCTGCCAACTTCCAGACCGCCGAGTTCCAAGCGGAACACGGGATGATCGATCTGGTTGTGCCCCGCGCCCAAGTCCGCCCCACGCTCCTCTACCTATTGGAGATGTTCGGAGGTGCCGGATGACGATTTTTGATTTTGAGAAGCCCATCAACGAACTGGAGAGCGCTATTCAGGAACTGCGCCAACTCTCTGCCGAGAAGGGGTTAGACCGCTCACGCGAGATTGCCGAGTTAGAGGCCCAGCGCGAGCGTCTGCTCAAGCAGATCTTCGCCCATCTGCGCCCGTGGGACCAGGTGCTACTGGCACGCCACCCGAAACGCCCCTACACACTGGACTATATCCGCCTGATGTGTGAGCAGTTTGTGGAACTGCATGGCGACCGGCTCGGCTTCGATGACCCCGCAATCGTGGGAGGGTTGGCAAAGATGGGCGGGCAAAAACTCGTGGTGGTCGGTCAGCAGAAGGGGCGCGACCTCAAAGAGAGGCAAAAGCG
>JBDNDR010000297.1:0-3236 GCA_046718995.1 Fimbriimonadales bacterium | reverse complement strand
GCCGTCCAACACGCTTTCGGTCAGTGAGGTGCTGGGCTGGGGAACCGACCTGCACGGCTTTGCCCAATCGGTGGAGGTTCAGACTGTAGACGCTAAGGGGAATGTAGAGCAGACGCGCCAAGTGGAGCTCTGCTTGTGGACGACCGAGCAACCGCGCGAGATTGTCCTCCGCCGAACCGACCGCAACCCACTCGTCGCTTTTGACCTCAACGGCGAGCCAGTAGAGCTCCAAGTAAGGGGCGATACGGTTCGCCTCACCGTAGGCATCATTCCCGTGCGTGTTCGCGGCTTTGCGACGGTGCCGATTTGCGATTCGTGTGTGGAAGGCTGGCTCGAACGCGCCCAGCAACTGCTACGCAGTGGCACTCCCTCAGGTCAGGATGTTTCGGTGCTCCAGTTCAACCTGACCAACGCCCTATCGGTCTACCGGCGCAATCGGGAGCAGGGGTTCCCTCTGGTGCGTTCTATGTGGTCGGAGGTCGAGCGGGCTTATCAGGTCTCACGCTGGATCGAGGCGGAGACGAGCCGGAGCCACAGTTTTGGGATGGTGCGCCGTCAGGAGACCGCCAGCGCGGGTGCCACCCTTTGGCTCAACTCGCCGCTGGTGAGCGAGACCATCCCTGCGATGGCGACCTTCCGATTCACCCTACGACGCGAAGGGGCGCACACACTCTGGCTGGCGTGCCGAATCCCACCGAAGGGTCAGGCGGGGCGTGTGGAGTGGCAGGTGAGCCGTGCAAGCGATGAGAGCTTGGTGGTCGCTACGGGTAGTGCCTCACTCAACCCTGAGCAGGCAGTAAGCGTTTACAGCGACCAATGGATGTGGGTTCCGCTGGGCACGCTGACGCTCCAGACGGGCGAGTATCAGCTGCGCTTACAGTGGTTTCCCAACGGGAATGTGCGTGCCACCGAATGGGATGCGATACTGGTGGCTCCAACTGGCGAAGTGCCGAAGGCGCTTATCCCGACGCCCTGAACCGCAAAAGGGGTACAATTCGCTTGATGTTGCGCCTCTATCTGGTTCGGCATGGTCAGACGGCTTGGAACGCCACAGGACGCATTCAAGGACACTCTGATGTTCCCCTGGATGAGGTAGGACAACGCCAAGCTCAACAGGTCGCTCAGTGGCTGGGCACGCGCCTCAGAAAGCCGATAGCCATCTACACCAGCGACCTGATGCGCGCTTCCCAAACCGCCCAAGCGATTGCTCATCAGGTCGGTGCACCGCTCCAGCCCGTTATGGAACTGCGCGAGCGGTTCTGGGGCGCATGGGAGGGGCTGACCACCGAAGAAATCCAAGCGCGCTACCCCGAACACCACTTCACCTATCTCTACGACCCACTCAACGGCACACCGCCCGAAGCCGAACCGATGAGCGACTTCTGGACACGCGTGCGCAATTTCTATCACCAACTGCGTGCCGAGCATACCGAGGGCGAACTGGTCGTGGTGGGGCACGGAGGAAGCTTGCGCATTATGCTCTGCGAGACCCTCGTGGGCGATGTACATACCTATCGGCGTATCCGCTTAGACAACACCAGTATCTCCATCGTGGAACATACGCACGAGCGTTCGTGGGTTGCCCTGCTCAACTTCGTAGAGCATCTGCAAGACCCCTCGGTAGACGGCTTTTAGCGCACCAACGCCTCGTAGACCACGCTGGCGACGGCGACATCCTCTAAGGCGATACCCAGCGACTTGAATAGGGTAATCTCCTCTGGAGCCAGTCGCCCTGGTACCTGACCCGCCACGATTTGGGCAAGCGCGTAGACCCGCTCCCAGCCCAGCTTGCGCAGTTCGATAGGCATCACCAGCTCCGCCGCTTCAATCCGTGCTTGTTGGGGGTCGTCCACAGCGATACGGTCGCACCGTGCGACGGCGTGGGTGTCCAGCTCACGCCGTGCGAGCGAGTTCGCCCCTGCAGCGTTGAGGTGCATGCCCGGTCGGAGCAGTCCCCCTGTGAGGAACGGCTCACGAGCGGTGGTGATGGTGGTCACGATGTCGGCGCCCTCTATCGCCTGTTCTATGCTGTCGGTGGGCAGAACGGGAATACCGAGCAGGCTTTCCATCTGCTGAGCGAACTGGGTTCGGCGTCCTGGGGTTCGGCTGTAGGCGCGCACTTGCTGGATGGGACGCACCGCACAGATGGCTTCCAACTGCGTGCGGGCTTGCTCACCCGTACCGATAATCGCTACCGTGTGGGCATCTTTGCGTGCCATATGTTTTGTGGCGATGCCCGACGCCGCACCCGTGCGGATTCTGCCCAGCAAATCCGCCTCTACCAGTGCCAGCACCTCGCCCGAATGAGCGGACGCCAACACCACATGGAAGCGCGTGCCTGTGGGGAACGAAAAGTAAGCCTTATAGCCGATGTAGCCCTGCGCGTGCCAGCAGGCGCCCATCAGGTGGAGCGTGCCTTGAGGTGTGTGAACTCGTTGACGAGGCTGATTGGTGGCGCGCCCAAACGCCCAGTCGCGAAACGCCGATTCGACCGCCTCCAGCGCACGGCTGATGGTCAGTATCTCCGCCACCTGCGCCTCGCGTATCAGAAGCGGTTGGCTATCGCCCAGAACGATTCGCTCCGCCATCAGCCTTAGGATACCTCAACAGGGGTTCTCTCTAACGGTTGGTGGCGAGCAGTTCGCGTGCGTGTTGGAGGGCGGTTTCGCTTGGTTCGCCTGCCAGCATGCGCGCAATCTCTTTCACGCGCTCCTCCTCGCTCAGGGGGGTCACCAGCACACGCGTTGTGTCGCCAGCGACCTGCTTGTCTATCTGCAGGTGATAGTCGCCCCGACTGGCGATTTGGGGCAGGTGGGTCACGCACAGCACTTGGAACTGTCGGGCGAGCTGGCTGAGCTTCTCGGCGACCGACTGTGCCGTGCGCCCGCCTAAACCAGCGTCGATCTCATCGAACACGAGGGTGGGCACGGGCGAGGCGTGGGCAAGCACCGTTTTGAGCGCCAGCATCACGCGCGACATCTCGCCGCCCGAAGCGATTTTGGTGAGCGGGCGGGGTGGCTCGCCCGGGTTCGCTGAGAACAGGAACTCCACCGAATCGGCGCCGGTGCTGTCTATCGGTTTCGGTTGGACGCTCACGAGGAACTGTGCCTGTGCCATCGCCAGGTCGCGCAGGTGGCTCTGGACGCTCTCGGAGAACTGCTTGGCGCCCTGCTGGCGTTGCTCACTCAGGCGGGCACAGAGCGATTGGGCGCGCGCCTCCAGCTCGGCGATTTCGG
>JBDNDR010000296.1:0-3246 GCA_046718995.1 Fimbriimonadales bacterium | reverse complement strand
AGTCTGAACAACCTCCTTCCAGACTGCATCATAATCGACCACTTGGATAGGGCTGCTGGCGGACGAGCGATCCATAGCACCAATCGTTCGACATCAGAGGGGCTTTTCCTGTTGCCCTACCACACAGCGCTTACCAGTGGTTTCTCGCGACTGGGCGCCTCGCCAAAGAGCTCAATAATCTTTTTGCGCCGAAACTCAAATATCTCTTCAATACGCCGACGCACCATCAAGCCGTTGATAAGCCCATCAATGATTGGAACAGGCAGGGCGTAATACACCAAATCGGTCATATGTACCCCGCCCTCAATAGGCGTGAAGGTATGTCGGTGATGCCAAAACTTGTAGGGACCGAAACGCTGTTCGTCCACAAAGAACCGCAACGGCTCAACATGGGTAATCTCTGTGACCCAACGCATCGGGATATTGAACAGTGGACTCACCGTGTAGGCGATGATAATCCCCGGCTCCATCTTGTCAGGCACGGGTGTTAGGATGTCGAAGCGCATATAGGGAGGCGTGATGGTCTTCAAGTTCACTGGGCTTGAGAAAAAGTCCCAAACCTCTTCCAACGGCGCAGGAATGACCTGCTCGGTCTCAAAACGGAATAGTTTCATAGGTCACCTCATAAACAACGATAGGATACACCTGAATTGTACCTCAACTTGCCCCTGCGCTGTGGTACACTCTTTGTGGAGGTTATTGAGCAATGAACTACGATGTGAAGGATATTGCTCTGGCGGAACAAGGTGCGCTCCGCATGGAGTGGGCGGATAACGAGATGCCCGTCCTGCGCCTGATACGCCAGCGATTTGAGCAAGAGAAGCCCCTCAAAGGAGTTCGTATCGCCGCATGTCTGCATGTCACCACCGAGACCGGTAATCTGATGCGTACACTCAAAGCCGGCGGCGCCGAGATTGCACTCTGTGCCTCTAACCCGCTCTCTACTCAGGATGACCTCGCAGCAGCGTTAGCAAAATACGAAGGGATTGCGGTGTTCGCTATCAAGGGCGAAGATAAAGAGACCTACTATAAACATATTCACCAGACCTTAGATATCAAGCCCCACATCACGATGGATGATGGGTGCGACCTCGTGTCGGTTCTGCATACCGAGCGGCGCGACGGGCTGGAGACGGTCATCGGCGGTACTGAAGAGACCACCACGGGCGTGATTCGCTTGCGCGCGATGGCTAAGGACGGCGTGTTAGCCTATCCGGTCATTGCCATCAACGACGCCTACACCAAGCACCTGTTCGACAACCGCTACGGCACGGGACAAAGCACGGTCGATGCGATTATGCGTGCCACGAACCTTCTGCTGGCAGGTCGCAAGTTCGTAGTCATCGGCTATGGTTGGTGCGGGCGTGGAGTTGCCAGCAGAGCGCGTGGCATGGGCGCCCATGTGATTGTGTGCGAGGTCGACCCGCTCAAAGCGTTGGAAGCCCTGATGGACGGCTTTGAGGTGATGCCCCTCCAAAAAGCGGTACAGGTCGGCGATATTTTCGTGACCGTCACGGGCAACTACCATGTCCTGCGCGAAGAACACTTCCAGCAGATGAAGTCGGGTGCCATCGTGTGTAATACGGGACACTTCAATGTGGAGATTGACATCCCCGCTCTGGAACGCCTCTCCACCGCCATGCGCACGGTGCGTGCCTTCGTGGACGAGTACACACTCACCGACGGACGAAAAATCTTCCTGCTCGGCGAAGGACGCCTCATCAACCTCGCTGCAGCAGAAGGACACCCCGCAGCCGTGATGGACATGAGTTTTGCCAACCAAGCGCTCAGCGTGGAGTATATCATCCAGAATCAAGGCACGCTCCCCCGTGAGGTGTTCGCTGTGCCCAGCGAGATCGACTCCCAAGTGGCTCGCCTCAAGCTCCAAGCCTTGAGCGTAGAAATTGACACGCTCACCCCAGAACAAGCCAAATATCTCGACTCATGGGAGATGGGCACCTAAGCGGTTGGTGTGCTGAGGAGTTAGAAACTGTTGGACGGTGCCCTGTGTGTACCAGCACGGAGCGCCGTCCACTTTATACCGGGCTACGCGATAAGGTTTACAAAGGTACCCCTGGCGAATGGGATTTCTATCAGTGTGCCCAGTGCCAGTGTGGCTATTTTGACCCGCGCCCGACCCCTCAGGCGGTTGGCAAACTGTATGTTGAGTACTACACCCACACCACCCAAAGCATCCCCGAATACCACCAACTGAGCCTACTGGGCAAAGTCCGGCGCATCTTAGGCAACGGCTACCGAAACTATCGCTTCGGCACGAACGAGCGCCCTGCCAGCCCACTCGGTATCTTGGTCGCATGGTTAATGCGTGACTACCGTGCGCTCTTGGACGCAGGTGGACGCCACCTGCCCAAAGCCAAACCGAACGCCCGCCTGCTTGATGTCGGCTGTGGGAGCGGCGACTTTATGCTCCTCGCTCAGCGTGCCGGTTGGCAAGTCATGGGCGTAGAGCCTGACCCTGAGGCGGTCAAAGTCGCGCGCCAGCGCGGGCTTAAGGTGGTAGAGGGGGACATTCACGCTCTCAAAGATGACACGGAAGCCTACGACGGCATCACGCTCAACCATGTGATAGAGCATGTGCATGACCCCATCGCAGTGCTGAGCGCCTGCTATCGGCTACTGCGTCCTGGAGGCTGGCTTTGGATAGAGACCCCCAACCTAAACGCGCAGGGACATGCCCGCTTCGGCGCAGACTGGGTGGGTTTGGACATCCCCCGCCACCTCGTTGTGTTCACCTACGAGGCTCTATGCAATTTGCTGCACCAAGTTGGCTTCGCTCACATCGAACAGCTTCCCTACTATCCGTTGTGCGAGCGTGTCTATGCGATGAGCCATGCAATTGCCACTGGTCAATCCCCTCATCATCCACCCCCACTCTCCCCTGAACTACTCGCTGAGGCGCGCCGTGCAGAGCGTCGGGCACGCACTCAGGTTGCCCTTCGCGAGTTTGTGATGGTGCGTGCTTGGAAAGTACACAGGTAATCTCTCTTAATGGTATAATGTGAGCGCTCGGCACGGTCAAATCCACCAAATCGGGGGGTCAGCATGAGCGAAAAGCTGAGGAAAAACTTAGAAGCCTTGCGGCACTTTGTCGAAGAACGCAACTGGGATATCTTGGAAGAGAAAGAAATCGAGTCCGGACACCAGGTGAAGGTTTTCGACGGCACAGACTCCTGCAGTGTCAATCTTTACGAAACTGGACGGATTGTCGCTCAAGGCAAAGTAAGC
>JBDNDR010000295.1:0-3260 GCA_046718995.1 Fimbriimonadales bacterium | reverse complement strand
ATTTTTGATGTGCGTCAACACGGGCGCGACTTACACAAGTTCCTGCGCGACTTGGAAGAGGTGCTCATCCGCACCCTAAGCGATTTCGGACTGGAGGCACATCGCGAGCCGGGTTTCACCGGCGCTTGGGTAGCCAACGAGAAAGTCGCCGCCATCGGAATCAAGGTTGCTAAGTGGGTCAGCATGCATGGCTTCGCGCTCAATGTGGGCAACGACCTGCGCCTGTTCCAAAAAATCGTGCCGTGCGGGATTGCCGACCGCGGGGTCACCTCCCTCAGCCGACTGTTGGGACGCCCCGTGTCGCTGGCGGAGGTCAAGCCCCGAATTGTCGCCCATACCCAAGCCGTGTTCAACCTGCAGTTAGAGCCGGTATCGTTAGCGCAGGCTCAGCAGAGGAGCGGGCTCACCTCCATAGCACCTGCACCCCCAGAGTTCACCAGATGATGCGGCGCTCAAACTGCTGAAAACTGTCGCGCTCCATCTCCTGCCAGTACTGGCGCACGGCATAAAGCCCCTGCCGACACACCTCAAACTGGTCGGAGAGCTTGCGAAACAGCGGCGCCTCCGCACGCCACTCGCCAATATCAAACAGCGAGACCAGATAGTACGACTGTTTCCCCTGCTGGACATAGTCCACCAGATGGTCTTTGCGTAGAGAGGCGCGCAGTTTCGGGAGCGCCTCGGGAAACAGCCCACTCCAGAAAAGCGTATAGTCGCCGATATGCTTATGCACCTCGCGCTCCTGATAGAACGACTGGGCACCAAGGCGCACATCCGCATAGTAGAGCATGTCGGCGACCTCCTCTAAGGGGCGACCGTTCACATCGCGCAAGGCGTATAGCGAGTCGCGATGGGTGAACTGCATCAGCAGACGCGTCAGGTAGTCGATCACCTGACGGTCATCCCAGCGCAACGACAGCACAAATGCCCGCTCTACCAAATCCCGAAACAACTGCTCCAACGGATGTCGGTTCATCATCCCACCTATTCACCACACTTTAAGGAATCTTTCCACATTCCCCTACGACGAGAATTACGAACCGTCGGTTCCGAAGGTTTCTAAGCCACGCCCAAGTCGCACCGACGCCGAATTAACATCGGTGTTAATTGGGCGCCTCCGAATTAACATTTTCGGTCAAAAATGTTAATTCTTCCACTGCGGGGGCTTCCAGCAGGCTGAACAGTTCGGACGCCTGATAGACCCGCCGGTACCGGCGTCCACCCACCTGCGTCAAAATCCACCTCGCAAATTGGTCTGCCGCCGAAAGCGCCGAAATCAGTTCGGGCGACCACTCCAGCGCGGGGGGCAGCGGATGCGGCACGAAAGCACGGTAGGCGCCTGAACCACTGCCCACGCGCACCCATCGCCCTGCCCGGTTCTCTGCTACGGTGAGGTAGCCCATCATCGCCGCAGCGAAAGCATACCTCCTGAGAGAGCGACATCAGCCGTACCGCTAACGGATTTCTATCGGGGTCATGACCTTAATGGCGAACCGGTTCTGGGTTCGGCTGGCGTTGGGTAGCCCGTAGATGAGATAGATGTCGAAGCCCTGACGCACCCGCTGAAGATAGGTGAGGTAGAAGTTGCGCGTATCCTCACGCACGCCTCCGAACTCCAGGCGATTCAGCACCAGTCGCCCTCCCAGCGCGCGTTCGGGGTCAATCTCATAGTTGAGCGTGAAGATGAGCTGGCGTGCCGAGTCGTCGGGCACTTCGGGGTCGCTATAGGCAATCGTGAGCGTTTCCAAATCCAAGCGCAGGCGTAGACGGGGCGCCACCTCCAGCGACTGGCTCAGTGAGGCGTACAGGCTCCGACCACCATTCTGCTCGCCCCCCTCCACAAACAGCTCGCCTGAGCGGTAGAGGTCTAACACATTCCAGCCATAAGCGAGGTTGACGGTGCGGTCGATGTTGGGTGGGCGGTTGAGATAGCTCGCTCCGAGCGTGAGGCGGTTCTGACTGCGGAAGAGCCACTGATAGGTGAAAGTGCCTCCCTCGTCCAGTAGGCTTCCGCCATAGTTCTTGCGCGAGTTGAGCTCAATGCGCGCCTCGTTGTAGAGCAAGTTGCCCGATTCGGGGCGGTCAAACCAGAGGACGCCAAACCGCAACGCACGATAGCCAAACTCAGGAATGAAGCCCAGTCGAGGGCGGTAGTTCGGCTCTATGTCGGTGTATTGGAGCAGATAGTTGGGTAGACGCTCGCGGGCGTTGCGAATGAGCGCATACTGTTGGAAAGTGCCGTCGCGGTCGCCCTCTAGTCGGAACAGCACGGCGGTCAAGCGGATTTCCCCCTCCCCATCGATTCGGCTGGTATCTAAGCTGAAGCCGTAGCTGGTCTCGCGCACATCGCCTTGCAATCGCACGGCGTGGAGATTTATGAAGGAGCGCTCGGCGAACTGGTAGCGCACGCGTCCCACCCCCACTTGGCGCGTGCGTCCGTTGGTATGGTCATATTCGCCCAGCAGGAAGCCGTAGCGCCAATCGCCCAACGAGCCGAACGCCTTGCCCCCTGTGGTCAGGTCTTGGATGCGCAGGCTGTAAAACATCGCTCGCGGGGGCATAAACTCGCGCCCCTCTTGGAAGAAGGGACGCTGTTCCTCCAGCAGCTTCTCGGTGTAGGAGAAATCGACCTTCGCCACATCGCCTGCAATGTTGCGGAAATCGGGGCGCAGAGTGAAAACGGCAGTGAGCGGGTCACCTGCCATATACCGAACATCCAGCCCACTGCGCGAGGTGGTACTGCCGTTCGTGCTATCGCCTGTGAAATAGGGCAACAGAATAATTGGATAGCGCGGGGGAGGCGGCTCTAAATCCGTCCAGAGTGCTTGGCGACGCGTCGAGTAGAACGCCCCCATATTCGGGAAGGTGTGAATCTCATTCTGTCGGGGGAGATAGCGTTCCAAGATGATGCCGAACTGCGGTTGGTTCGCCGCATAGCGCAGGCTTTGGAAGGGAATACGCAGCTCCGCACTCCAGCCCGATTCGGTGATGCGCGCTTTGGCTTGCCAGTCGCCTCGCCAGCGGATGTTCTCGGTGGTGCCAGCGGGAATATCTTCCGATTGCGTGCCTCGCGCGTTGACTGTGAAGGTATACGGCTCCAAGTTGCGCGCTTGAGGGTCAATCAGCACGGCGACCGTGTCATCATTTTCAAGGTTCCCACCGCGCTTGGTCTCTTGAGCGAGGATCGACTCGGGGTTCGGGTCGTCGCAGATGAACGCCACATAGATTGCGTCGGCGGTGTAGCCGATGTAGGCGCGCGT
>JBDNDR010000294.1:0-3269 GCA_046718995.1 Fimbriimonadales bacterium | reverse complement strand
CGACGCACGGTCGGGGCGGCTGGAAACGGTTCGTGTTCGGCTCGGTCACCGAGAAGGTCGTGCGCCATCCGACCTGCCCGGTGCTGACGGTGAACGCTCCCGAATCGTAAGCGCTCCCCCCTCTATTTATGTCGCCCCGCTTCCGAAAATAGGGAATGCGGAGGCGACTATGGACAGAATTAAAGAAGGTAGCCCAGCGTTCGCGCTGGCGTTTTCGCGCCAGCAAGTGCGAGCTGACTGGGACAAAAGGTTTAGCTGGATGCTGATAGGGCATTTTGTCGTAGCCCTATTCTTGGCGTTTTGGCACAGTACTTTTGAAGAGGCGTTTCTGGTTGGCTTGCCGACGGCACTCGTTGCCTATTGGCTTGCGCGCACGCAACCCGGCTCCCTGCTCACCCGCTGTGTGATTGGCGCGAGCTTTATGGTCTTTTCAGCGCTCTTTATCCACCAAGCACGCGGTGTCACCGAGCTCCATTTCCACGTGTTCGCATCGTTGGCAATTCTGGGCGTCTATCGCGACTGGCGTGTGATAGTGACCTCAGCGGGCACCATCGCCGTACACCATGCGACTTTCGCTCTGCTCCAAGCGCTCGGATTGCCCTTCTATGTCTACACAACCGACCTAAACTATTTTGTGCTGACGCTCATCCACGCCCTGTTTGTCGTGCTGGAGTCGGCGATTCTGATCTGGCAGGCTGTGCATGGTGAACAGGAATGGCAACAGGCAGAAGAGTTGAGTGTGTTGGGCGAGCAGTTGCGCAGTGCGAAGTTCACCGGCAACGACCTGACCGCCCAGATTGTGCTGGATTCCAACTCGCCCTTAGCGGCGACCGCTCAGGTTATCAACGCGCTGATTGAACGACTACGCACCAACATCAACCAGTCTAAGCATTCAGCCCAGGCGATTACCGAGCAGACCCAAGTCGTGCGGCGTGATGCTCAGCGCATTCACGAGATTGGCGACCAGATACTGCGCTCTATGAGCGAAGTGAGCGAGGGTGCCCGTACCCAAGCGATGCAGATTGAGCAATCGGCGAACCAAATTCACGCCATCGCTCAGGTCGCTGCGGAGACGCGTGCCAAAGGTGAGGTTCAGCTTCAGCGTGCCAACGAAGTGTGGGAATCGGCGCTTCAGGTAGCGCGCTACTCCGAGCAGATTGTGGAGACGAGCCATACCCAGAAGGTCGCTTCGTCTCAGGCGCGTGAGTCGGCTGAGAAGTCGCTGGAGTCGGTGGACGAGGCAATCAATGCCATCCACGAGGTGAACCAGACCGCCGAGAAGGTGCTCCAACAGGTGCTCCACGCACGCCAAGTGCTTCAGGACGCGGTCAATGTCACGACCGAGCGCGCCGAACAGCTACACGCCCATTCGCACAGCGTGCGCGAAATCTTGACCACGATTACCGAAATCGCTCGGCAGACGAACCTGCTGGCACTCAACGCAGCGATTGAAGCGGCGCGTGCCGGTGAACACGGCAAGGGGTTCGCGGTCGTGGCGGACGAGGTGCGCGCACTGGCTAACCGCTCCGCCGAGGCAACCCGCCAGATAGACCAAGTACTACAAGAGATGGCCGCGCAGATTGCCTCTATCAACGAGAGCGTGCGCGGGAGCCAGAACCAGTCGGGGCTGCAGGGAATCACGACCGAAGTGCTGGAGCAGGTCTCGTCCGCATTTCAACAGCTGCGTGCCCAGCTTAGTGGGTTTGAGCAGTTCGTGAGGGCGATTGTCCAGTCCAGCGAAGCGGTCGTGCGCCACTGCCGACAGATTGAGCAATCGGCGGACGAGAACTTCCAGCGTGCCACCGAGAGCCAGCACCTGATGGAAGCGGTCGCCCAACAGATTGACCAGCTCAAGGACATCCTCTCACAGGGCACCGAAGCTTCCATCCATACCGCCCAGCAGATGGAGCTCATCAACGAGATTATTCATGGTATCGCCGCGATTAGCGAAGAGACCACCGCTGCCACTCTGGAAGTGCAGAACGCTATCCGCCAGCAGTTTGAGTCGGTTCAGACCCTGCTGGAAGAGATTGCACGCACCGACCAGACAGCACAGGGTGTCTACCAGCTGTTGGCGCAGTTCCGTACCGAGTCGGAGACGCCAACCGCCGATGGAACGACCTATCCCCAAGCGGCATAAGCCATGAAACGGCTCTTAGTCGGTGCAGTGATTGGGATTTGGATTGGGCTGGTGGTGACCACCTTCTGGCGTATGGAATGGCGGTTCCTCCAGCCCGCCGAACGCCCATCCGGCGCCTCGCGGATAGACCCCACCCAGAAACCCTACGCGCCCGTGTTCCATCTCCAAAGCGACCGGGGACGACACGCTCTGAAAGGGCAACTGACCCTGCTGAACTTCTGGTCGCCCGATTGCGCCTGCTCACGGTTTATGGAACGGCATGTGCGCGAGTTGGTGAGTACTTACGCCCCCAGAGGAGTACAGTTCATCACGGTGATTGTGGGCGAGCGAAACGACGAGACACCCCAGCGACTCTTAGACAGTTGGTATCGCCGTCGAATAGACACGCCAGCAGTCGCCGATGTGGGTGGTGCGCTCTCACGCCAGTTCGGTGTGTGGGCGGGTCCCTCTGCCGTGATTGTGAACCCGGAGGGACGCATTGTTTACATCGGGGCGTACAACATTGGACGCTACTGCGATAACCGCAAGACCGCCTATGCCCAACAGGCTTTAGAGGCACTGCTATCGGGACGCGAGCCTGAGCGTGCTTCAACCCCCTTCTACGGTTGTCAAGTGCCCTCAGCGGAATAGATGCGAGACGCTGAGGGCGCCCATCACCAGCAGTCCCAGAATCCCCAGCATCAGCACCCAGCCCCACACCTGCGCCAAACGCGAGGGCTTGCGACGCTCTATGGGCACATCTCGGTTGTAGGAACGACGGTCTCGCCCAAAGAGAAACACGAAGTAGTAGCGCGCGAAGAAAAATGGGATGACCCCCCGTATATCCACCAGATGCCGACGGTGCGCCCGATAGAGCGAATGCTTGAGCAGGTTGTACTGCTGAGGGCTTAGCGACTGGATGAGCTCTGGAGGCAAGCTCCGCAGGATGTGTAGGATGTACATATCGCGCGGGTTTTCCAAAGGCTCATCATCCGCAAAAGCGTCCTGCAAGATACGCAGGGGTGGTCGTTCCCCATAGGGTTTCCCGCCCGGTTCCGGATAGTTGGATGCTGGTTGCGCCATCACATATGATTATCGGAGGCGCATCCCGAACCTTTAGGGGTTATTCGGGTTCCGATTCCGCATCGCC
>JBDNDR010000293.1:0-3291 GCA_046718995.1 Fimbriimonadales bacterium | reverse complement strand
GTAGTTCCGTTGGGGGCACTCTCGCTTCATCAGCGGGCTTTGCTGGTGGGGGCACGGGTGATTAGCCCCAGCCTGCTGGCAGGTCTGCCCGAACAGTGGGTTTTGCTGAACGCCGACTGGAGCGAGGTTGCTGTGCTGAACGAGGAAGACCACCTACGCCTGCAGATTACTTGTGCGGGCTGGCAACCTGAAGTGCTAAGTCGTGCATTGATTCGCTGGGAGCAGGCGTTGGAGACATTTCCGGTGCGGTGGGGCTACCTACCGAAGCTGGGCTATCTGACCGCCTCGCCCATCAACTTGGGGGCGGGTCTCCGGTTGGGGTTGCTCCTGCATCTGATGGGACTTCAGCGGAGCCGTCAGATTACGCGCTGGCTGGAAGCGCTTCAGGCGCTCGGGTGCCATGCGCGTGGGCTATACGGTGAGGGGAGCCTCGCTTTGGAGGGGTATGTACAGGTGTCGCTGGTAGGCGGGCGTGAACCGCTCCCTGACCTGCTGGCGCGCCTGCGGGGCACCCTGCGCACACTGATTCAAGCCGAGCGTGAAGCGCGCCTGCAACTCCATCGGGAGAGTTTGGAGGCGGAATGGAGTGAGCTATCGGCAACGCTCCAACACAGCCAGAGCCTCTCGCTGGGAACGACCTTGCGTGCGTTGGCGGTCTACCGAATGTTGGGCATGGCGACCCAGAACGAGGCTCAAGTAGAGGTTGCCGACCGCTTGCTGTTCCGCTTGGCGGTCTATCCGCCCCCCGAGCCGGAGGGCGCGTCGATCGAGCGCGCCCAGTGGATACGCTCTGCCCTCTGGAGCCGTTAGAAGAAATCTACAGGGCGCAGGCACACTGCCTGCGGGGCAAACAACGCCTCCAGCACGGGCAAAAGCGACTCGTCACCTTGAATCTGCTTGCGCGCCCATAGGGCACTGGGTGACTCGCTCCCCCACATCAACGAGTTCAGCGCGAGCGAGTCCAAGAAGATTGGGGGCGCAGGTCTGTTTTGGTGCAGGGTCACAACCTGCAGGCTTCCCGTTGGGGCGACCACTTGGAGCCACCGCTGTTCTAAAGGGAGTAAGGGGTCACGCAGGTTCAGCGTGAACGGTTGGAACGGCTCAGGCGCAGGACGCCCTGCCAGCACCGCTTGGAGCATCGCTTGGGGGTGGGTGATGCGCCACATCAGTCCGGGAGCCTGCTCAAAAGTGGCGATGGGGCGTTCGGGGGCTTGTCCGAGCGTCGGGCTGAGGTACTGAGCGATTGGCTGGAGGTCAGCGAGCGTGCCTGCGAACTCAATTTGGTGAACCCGCTCGGGGTTGGTAGCCAGCCAGCCGATGAGGGTCCTTCGGGCGTGCTCGGTGGCGGCGACCAGCTCGCGTACCCGCATCACCCAGCCCCCATCCAGAAAGTCGTACATCAGGTAGCCCTCCACCTGCCCCTGTGCGTCGTAGACCCACTTGTTGCGGATATTCCAGAACAGATAGTGCCATCGGAGGTCATCGCGCACGAGGCGTCCCGATTCGTCGGAACGGGTGCTTTCGTACAGTCGGAAGACTGCTTCGGCATCCGTTTCCACCATTCGGCGCACGCCTTGAGTTGGGAAAGGGGGCAGATAGTTGGGCGGGATACGCAGGCGTGTTAGCGTGCCCACCGTTTGCCAGCCCAGTTTACGGTAGAAGGAGTGGTCGAACGCTTGGAGCGCCAAGCCGGGCATCGCCTCCTGATGGGCACTGGCAATCATAGCGCGCAAGAGTTGGTGAGCGAACCCCCGCCGACGAAACTCACGGAGCGTTGTGACGCCAGCAACCCCATAACCGCTGACAGGGCGTCCCCGTAGCCAGAACTGCAGGGGGATTGCCGTTGCGATGGAAGCCAACACAGTACGCCGTCGAACTTTGACCCACAAGCCCCAACGCTGATTGAACGCGAAGTACGGGTCGTGGAAAAACATCGGGCGTGCGGTCGTGATGTCCAAATCAAATCCTTCGCATAGCACGCGCAGGAAGGTCTCTTCTTCATCGGGTTGGACGCGCTCGATGCGTACCACCTCGCCTAACAATGGTCTCTGGGACATCATCGTATCGTACTTATGCCGTTTCAGGGAAACTGTATCACAACAGTATACCTTTGGGAAGGATGCGCTTATCGGCGGGTGCGTTCGCTGAGCCACGCTTGGAGTTCGGCGAGAGGGCGGGTGTTGAGGACGCGTTCGGGGGGGAGCCATCCACGCTGGGCTAAGCCGACCGCCAGTTCCATCGTCCAGAGCTGGTTGGCACGGTGGGAGTCGGTGCCCAACGCAACCCACGCGCCACTCTCGCGGAGCAGGTGCACGAGCGGGGTGGGTGGGTCCATGCGTGTGATGTAGCCGTTGATTTCCACTGCCTTGCCCAACGCATAGGCGCGCTGGAACACCTGTTCCCAGTCGGCGGCGTTCGGCTCACGCTTGCCGAATCGTCTACCCGTCGGGTGTGCCAGGATATGTACATATGGATGCTCCAACGCCCGAATCAGCCGGCGTGTCATCTGTTCGGGGGGCTGAGCGTGCGTATGGTGGATACCTGCCAGCACGATTTCAGCTTCGCGCAGGAGCCAATCGGGGGCTTCTAAACTCCCGTCGGCAGCGATGTTTACTTCCAGCCCGTTGAGCAGATAGGGGCGTCCGCCGGAGCGTTCGTTGAGCGCTTGGATTTCGCGCTGGCGTTGGCGAAACAGGCTCAGCGGGTCGCCTTCCTGAAAGAACATCTCGGCGTGGTCAGTCAAGGCGAGATACTCGTAGATTTGGGCGCGTGCCGATTCCTGCATCGCCTCAAGGCTGTCGGCGCCGTCCGACCAGTGGCTATGGGTCTGGAGGTCGCCCCGCACTTGGAAGCGTTGGACGAGTTTGGGTAAGTTGCCCCCTTCAGCGAGGGCGAGTTCGCCGGTGTCCTCGCGCAGGGTGGGTGGGATCCACGCCAGCCCCAGCGCTTGATAGACCGCCTCTTCGGTCTGGCAAGCGATGCATTCCTTACCGTGCCAGACGCCGTACTCGTTGAGTTTCAGTCCACGCTGGAGAGCGCGTTCCCGAAGCCGAATGGAATGGGCTTTGGAACCCGTGATGTACAACGATCCCGCTCCCCAGCTTTCGGGGGGAACCGTTTTCAGGTCAACTTGTAAACCATCGTCTAAGAACACCTGCGCACGGTTCTCGCCCCGCGCGTAGACCGCCTTGACAGCGGGTAGTTGGCAAAATGCCTCGATGACCCCTGCAGGCTCTGTGGTCGCCACCAAGTAATCGATGTCGCCGACCGTCTCTTGCATGCGCCTGACCG
>JBDNDR010000292.1:0-3295 GCA_046718995.1 Fimbriimonadales bacterium | reverse complement strand
ATAGCCAAGATTGTTCTGAGCGTTCGCGTCGCGGGGATTGAGCTGAATCGCTTTCTC
Organism: Fimbriimonadales bacterium; assembly: GCA_046718995.1. Classification (GTDB taxonomy): domain Bacteria; phylum Armatimonadota; class Fimbriimonadia; order Fimbriimonadales; family GBS-DC; genus CAKZQI01. The sequence goes on along the minus strand of JBDNDR010000292.1, from coordinate 3,238 downwards.
GTAATGCCCTACTGCCTGTTGGTACTGCTTGGTCTTCATGTAGATGTTCGCAAGATTGTAATGCGCATCGGGGTCGTTGGGCTTGAGCTCAAGCACCTTACGGTACGCTTGGATTGCCTTCTGCAGGTTGCCCGTGTGGAGGTAGGCGTTCCCCAAGTTGTTCCAGACCTCCGAGTTGCGCGGAGCGAGCTGCACACCGCGCTCCAGCACAGGCACCGCCTCGGGATAGCGACCCTCTTTGAGATATAAATAGCCCAACCAACTCACCACCGTGACATTGTCGGGCGCCCGCTCGTAAAGGGTTTCGAACATCTCTATCGCTTCGCTGGTCTTGCCTTGATTCGCCAAACGCACCGCCTCAGCGACCGTCGGTTGCACTTGTGTCCAAGCGAAAGAGACCCACAGCAGACTCATGAGTGCCAACCATCGCATTGTTAAAATCCTCCGTTCGGTACTTCCGTCTGTCATCCTGCAAGGATGCCTGTTTCCTTTGACGGCTAAAGTATACTCCAAGTGCCCGCCGAACAGGAAAATCGGTCGCCCTACCGAACCCAAGTAATGCGATGAAGACTTTGGCGAAGTGGCTTTGGACGATAGGTGCGCTGGCGATGATGGTCGCAAGCCAAGCGCAGAAACCGCTGGATAACTACTTCCAGCGCCCCGAACCCGCCTATCGGTGGGAGAAACGGGCGGAGAAGAAACTCAACGGCGCAACGGTCTATACCCTGTTCATGGTGTCGCAGACCTGGCAGGGGATTGAGTGGGAACACTCGGTGCAAATTTTCTACCCGGACCAGGTGCGCTATCCGCGTTTCGCTGGACTGCTCAACACAGGGGGCAACCCGAACGAGCGCAACGAGTCGATGGGCGCGCTGATTGCCCAACGCTCGGGTGCCCCGTTCGTCGTCCTCTATAACATCCCCAAGCAACCGCTCTATGGGGGGCTTGTGGAAGATGCACTGATCGTCTACACTTGGCAAAAATTTTTGGAGACGGGTGATACCAGTTGGCCCCTCCATTTCCCGATGGCGAAAGCGGTGCTGAAATGCATGGACACGGTTCAGGCGTTTCTGCGTCAAGAGCGCAAACCCGTGCCCGAACGGTTTATGGTGACCGGCGCGTCCAAGCGAGGCTGGACCGCTTGGCTGGTCGGCGCCAGTCAAGACCCGCGCGTTGCAGGCATCGCTCCGATGGTCATCGATGTACTCAACCTACCCGCCCAAGTGCCCCACCATCTGGAGTTCTATCGGGGTCGACCAAGCGAACAGATTGGCGATTATGTTGCCGGTGGCATGCTCCAGCAGCTCAATACCCCCAAAGGACGCGAACTGGTGGAGATCGAAGACCCCTACAGCTACCGCGACCGCTATACCATGCCCAAACTCATCATCAACGGTACAAACGACCGCTACTGGGCACAGGATGCCCTCAATCTGTACTGGGACGGGTTGCCCCAGCCGAAATGGATCCTCTATGTGCCCAACAGCGGGCACGGGCTGGAAGACCGCGACCGGGTCTATGCGACGATGGTGGCGTTTATCCGTGCGTTAGCCAGCAGACGCGCACTGCCGTCACCTCAGTGGAAGATTGAGGAGACGCCCGAGGGACTCAATATCACCGTCGTTTCCCAACCGAATGCGAAAGAGGCGCGCCTCTGGTTCGCCACCACGCTCAACCACGACTTCCGCGACTCCAAGTGGCGCGACCGCCCAATGGAGCGCACTCCGAACGGCTGGCGTGGTTTCTTGGCACGCCCGCGCGCTGGGCACGCAGTCGCCTACGCTGAGCTGGTCTACGAACTGGATGGAGAACCCTACACCATCACCACCCAGCTCCAGATTATCGGCGCAAAGTAGGTGCGCTGAGGGCTTTCGCTATTCAGGGGTAGCACTCCGGCTACCCCTGTCTTACACCTGAAGAAGAAGCAGTCGGCGCGCTCTCTACCCAGTTGATTGCCGACTGCGCGAGCGCCACGAGGGTCAGCCCCATCCCCGCCAGCACTTGGAGCCAGTTATTCATCAGATACTCGGTGTAGGTATAAGTCGCAAAGTAGAGCGCCAGCCCCATCAGCAGGATCGAGACGGGCCAACGCGGGGGATAACGGCGTCCCATCCCGACCGCGCTGATTGCCATCAGCACACCGATAACGCCCCAGAAGGTTCGCTCCACATCGCCCAGCCCACCCACCGGCAGACCAAGCCAGCTGGTCACCGACTTGGCTAAAAAGTAGAGGCTCATCCCATAGGCGAACAGGATAAGCAGGCGATGGCGCAGGGCGGGCAGAAAGAACCCCATCCCCGCAAGCAATACGAACAAGAGCGCATGACGACGCAGAAACGGCACCTCTTGCACAAGGAACAACGCCACTACCCCCGCCGTTGCGGTCAACAGGGGGAGCCAACGAAATCGCCATGCGTCGGAGCGCCAAAAGTTCATCTCAGACCGGGTTCACCAACTCGTGGAGCTGATGTTCCAGCAGCTCCAGCACTTTGCGTGCGTGTTGGATTTGGGCTTCCACCGCCTCGGGCGCGGTGCCTCCGATGACCTGCTTCGCCCGTACCGCTTGCTCAGGTTGAACCACCTGAAGCGCGTCGTCTTCAAAGAGCGGCGAGTGGCGACGCAGAGCCTCCTGCGTGAGCGATTCCAGCCCGATACCTTGCTGGATACAGTCGCGCACAATCTGCCCGACGATGTGGTGCGCCTCACGGAACGGTAGCCCCTTGCGCACGAGGTAATCTGCCAGCTCGGTGGCGGTCGAGAAGTCGCCCGTCAGTGCGGCGCGCATCCGGTCGGTGTTCCAGCGAGCCGTCTTGAGCATCGCACGGGTCAGCCGTATCGCAGGCAGGAGGTAGTCAAAAGTCGCGAACAGGAGCGCCTTATCGTCTTGGAGGTCGCGGTTGTAGGTCAGCGGTAGCCCCTTCAGAAGCGTGAGCCATGCAGTCAGGTTGCCCACTGCCAGCGCGCTCCGCCCGCGTATCAACTCGGCGATGTCGGGGTTCTTCTTCTGGGGCATCAGGCTACTGCCCGTCGTGTAAGCGTCGTCCAGCTCCACGAAGCCGTACTCGGGGGTGCTCCAGTTGATAAGTTCCTGCGCAATTCGGCTGAGGTGGAGCATCATCATCGTGAAGGTGTAGAGGTAGTCCGCCACGAAGTCGCGGTCTGACACGGCGTCCATGCTATTGGGTACTGGGAGCGAGAAGCCCAGTTCGTTCGCCGTCAGATCGCGGTCGATGGGGAT
>JBDNDR010000291.1:0-3298 GCA_046718995.1 Fimbriimonadales bacterium | reverse complement strand
TGTCGTCGGTCATGCGGTGGAATTGCGGAATCGGAGACCGACGACATTTGGGTTGCTTGACCGTCTCTGTCAGGGGGGAACCGGGTCTTGGCTCTCCTTGCGGCGTGCGGAGCTGGGCGAGCGCAGTATCAGCAGGAACTGCTCCACCTTTCAGGAATCGGAGCAGTATGTTCAGGCGAGGCTTAGTCTTAGCGTTATGGCTATGGGCGTTTGTCCTGCCCGCGTTTGGGCAAGTTTCTGTGGAGCTTTTCAAGAACCTGCGTTGGCGTAATATCGGTCCTGCCAATATGGGCGGGCGTATCACCGATGTGGAGGGCATACCCGGCAACCCACGCACCGTCTATGTCGCCACTGCCACCAGCGGGCTGTGGAAGACCACAACGATGGGCATCCGCTGGGAACCGCTGTTCGATGACCAAGAGACCCAAACCATCGGCGATATCGCCTTAGACCCCCAAAACCCCGAAGTCATCTGGGTCGGCACGGGTGAAGCGAACCTGCGCAACAGCATCTCCATCGGTTGCGGAGTCTACCGCTCGAACGATGGGGGCAAGACTTGGCAGTACTTAGGACTGCGTGAGACCCGCCAGATTAGCCGAATCGTTGTGCATCCGCGCGACCCGAACACCGTGTGGGTGGCAGCTATCGGCTCGCCCTTCGGACCCAACCCAGAGCGCGGCGTGTTCATGACCACCGACGGCGGCAAAACCTGGCAGAAAGTCCTCTACATAGACGAGCACCACGGCGCATCCGACCTGGATATCGACCCCGTGAACCCGAACATCCTCTACGCCGGGATGTGGCGATTCGAACGCAAGCCGTGGACCCACACCAGCGGGAGCGAGCAGGGCGGGCTGTTCAAGTCGACCGACGGCGGCAAGACCTGGCGACGAATCACCAACGGATTGCCCCGCCTGATGGGGCGCGTCGGGGTCAAGGTCGCTCCCAGCAACCCGAATGTGGTCTACCTGATTGCCGAGTCGAACGACGGTACGCTGTTCCGCTCCAACGACAAGGGCGAGACCTTCCAGCTGGTGTCCCGAGAAACGAACATCGTCTCGCGCGGGTTCTATTACACCGACATGCGCGTAGACCCCCAAGATGAGAACCGCCTCTACTTCTTGGCGACCCAGTTGCGCCTCTCTATCGATGGCGGGCGCACCAGTCAACAGATTGCCAGCTCGGTTCATGTAGACCACCACGCCCTGTGGATCGACCCGACCAATCCCAACATCCTCTGGAACGGCAACGATGGTGGGCTTGCCTTCTCGCTGGATCGGGGCGCGACTTGGGATGTCGTGAGTAATCTCCCGTTGGCGCAGTTCTACCAGATTCACCTGAGCAACGAGGCACCGTTCTACCAAGTAGCAGGTGGTCTCCAAGACAACGGGAGCTGGATTGGCTACGCACGCACGAAAGAGGGCGGGATTGTCAACGAACACTGGCGGATGGTCAGCTTTGGGGATGGCTTCTACTGCCTTATCCACTCCCAGAACCCCAATCTCATCATTAGCGAGTCGCAGGGCGGTAATGTTCTGCGCACCAATCTTGCCACGGGTATCCAAGAGAACATCAGTCCCCAAGCGCGTCGTGGCGACGGCGGTCCAGTCAAAGACCTCAAGTACCGCTTCAACTGGAACACCCCGATTATCCCTTCGCCCCACGACCCCAACACGGTCTATGTCGGCGGGAATGTGGTGTTCAAGTCCACCGACTTCGGCACGACATGGACGGTGATTAGCCCTGACCTGACCACCAACGACCCCTCTAAGCAGGGCGATGCGGGGGGACCGGTGTGGGTGGAGAACACAACCGCAGAGTTCCACTGTACCATTATCAGCCTGGCGGAGTCGCCGCTCCAGCCCGGCGTGATTTGGGTGGGCACCGATGACGGCAACCTCCAGGTGACCTTTGATGGCGGTCTGCGCTGGACGAACCTCACCCCGAATGTGCCGAACCTCCCGCCCAACTCGCCCGTGTCGCATGTGGAACCCTCCCGCGCGAACATCCAGACCGCTTATGTGTCGTTCGACCGCCATATGCTCAACGACTTCAAACCGTACCTGTACAAGACCACCGATGGCGGCACGACCTGGCAACCGCTCACGAACGGGTTGCCCGACGAAGCCTATATCTTTGTGGTGCGCGAAGACCCACGCAACCTGAACCTGCTGTACGCCGGTACCGAACGGGGACTGTTCATCTCGTTTGATGGCGGTCAGAACTGGCAGAAGATGCCGAACCTGCCCGCCGTGCCGGTGCACGACATCCAGTTCCACCCTGTGATGAACGATTTGGTGCTGGGCACACACGGGCGGAGCGTCTATGTGCTGGATGACATCACACCGCTTCAGCAGGTGAGCGCGGAGGTGCTGGAGAAGCCCGCCCATCTGTTTGAACCACCTACTGCATGGCGATTCTCCTCGCGCATGACCCGCTACGGACGCGGAGACCGCCCGATGGTCGCTCCCAACCCGCCCACTGGCGCGATGATTACCTATTCACTCAAAGAGCGTCCCAAAGAGGGTCGGGTTCGGCTCCAGATTCTGGACTCTCAGGGCAAGGTGCTCCGTGAGTTGACCCGTATCCCCCAGGAGCCGGGCATCCACCGTGTGGAGTGGGACTTGCGTATCCGCGTGGACGGCGGAAGCGACGACGAAGAGGGAACACCGCAACAAGGGGCTACTCTGGCGGGTGGAGCGCCCCCGTCGCCGCTCGGGCCGCAGGCGCTTCCGGGCACCTATCGCGTGCGTCTGATTGCAGGCGACTTCCAGATGGAACAACCGCTCACCGTGCGCGTGGAGCCGGCGCTGGAGCCACACTTAGCGAATATGAAGGCAGGCTATCAGTTCGCGCTGGAGACACTGGAGATGATTCGCCAGCTCAACCGCGCGATGCGCACGCTCAACGGTGTCGAAGAGCAGTTGAACAACCTACGCCAAGTGGCGCGCAACCAGAACATCCGCCTCAGTCAAGAGGTCAACGACGCCATCACCGAGCATCTCAAGAAGATTAGCGACCTGAAGGCTGAGGTGGACAACCCGAACACAGGCTTAGCCTATGCGCGTGGTCCGCGCCTGCGCGGACGGCTGAACTCAGTCTACGGCGCGATGGGAAGCAACACAGGTCCCACGCTCGCTCAGGTCGCCTACTTCAACGAGGTGAAGCAGGAGTTTGAGACGGTGCATGGGGCAATCCAAGCCTATCTGCGCCAGCGCGTGCCCGAACTCAACGACCTGCTCAAAGCGCAAGGGCTACCTACCCTCTTACTCGGCGAACAGTAAAACCTCCCTCGCAC
>JBDNDR010000290.1:0-3299 GCA_046718995.1 Fimbriimonadales bacterium | reverse complement strand
TGCGGAGCATCGGCGAAGCCTCGCACCCAAAGCAGGAATCCCCACCCCCTTCTCGAAACAGCACCCCACGATGGAGAAAGGGAGCCTGCTCCAGACGATAGAGACACTCCTGCAAGACCCGACCGCGCAGAACCTCAGACGCCTGTTCTGCGAGACGCTCCACTGGAACCACAGCGAAGCACCGCCCCTCACCCCCTACCGCTGTGAACCGCTCGCCGAACTGGCGGGCGTGCGCGTCTTCCTCTGCACTTGGAACGCCGAACGCCTGCCCAACCGCACCGAGCGCAAACAGGTCTACCAACACCTCGCCCCACTCGCAACGGAACATCTGCTCGTCTACCGCACCGCCGATGGGGGGCAACTCGCCTTCGTGTGGGCGCGCCGAACCGCCAGCGGCACCCCTGAGTTCCGAAGCCTACCCTACGAACGGGGCACACCCGCACGCACCACCCTGGAACAACTCAGCGAACTCCTGTTCCCCCTCGACACCGAGCCGACCCTCATCCAAGTCATCCAGCAGATAGACCGCGCCTTCGATGTGGAAGCGGTCACCCAGCGGTTCTTCCAAGAGTACAAGCAACACTTTGAGCGCGTGGTGGAGGTACTGAAACCCGCCCTGCCCGATGAGAAGGCGCGCACCCTGTTCACCCTGCGCATCTTCAACCGCCTGCTGTTCCTGCGCTTTCTGGAGCGCAAGGGCTGGCTCCGACTCAATAACCGCACCGACTACCTGCGCGCCTTGTGGGACGCCTATACCCCCAGCCCCGAAACCGACTTCTATCGCGAACGGCTCAAACCCCTCTTCTTCAGCGCGCTCAATAACCCCCAACAGCGCAACCTGACCGCCATCAATCAGGGCGGGCACCTCCACCAACTGCTCGGCGAAGTGCCCTACCTCAACGGCGGACTGTTCGAAATGACCGAGCTGGACAAAAACCCCCAACTCACCCTGCCCGACGCACTCTTCGAATCGGTGCTGAACCAACTCCTGACCCGCTACAACTTCACCATCACCGAAAGCACCCCGCTCGACCTCGAGGTCGCCGTCGACCCTGAGATGCTGGGCAAGGTGTTCGAAGAGCTCGTCACGGGCAGGCACGAGTCGGGCAGTTTCTACACCCCGCGCCCCGTGGTGGCGTTCATGGGTCAAGAGGCTCTGCTGGGCTATCTGCAGTCGGCGTGCCCGCGCGAGACCCCCGACGCCTTGCACCGATTCGTCAAAGAGCGCGACCCCAGCCACCTCCACGACCCCGAGCAGGTGCTGGAAGCGCTCAAACGCGTGCGCGTGTGCGACCCCGCCTGCGGCAGCGGCGCCTACCTGATGGGCATGCTCCACGAACTGCTCGAACTGCGTACCGCCCTCTTCCAAACCCACCAACTCGACGACGCCACCGCCTACACCCGCAAACTGGAGATTATCCAGAACAACCTCTACGGCGTGGACTTAGACCCGTTCGCCGTGGAGATGACCCGCCTCCGCCTGTGGCTCAGCCTCGTGGTCGACGACCGACGCAACCCCCTCGAAGACCCCACCATCGAGGTCGCCCTGCCGAACCTGGACTTCAAAATCGAGGAGGGCGACAGCCTGCTCGCGCCAGACCCGCAAGGCGGTCCTCAGCCCGACCTGTTCCGCCAACAACAGATTGAGACCTACGAACAGCTCAAGGAGCAGTACCTTCGGGCGCACAGCCCCGAACAGAAACGCCAACTCCGTGAGCAGATTGACCAACTGCGCGCCGAAATCCGTCAGTGGGCACACCCAAGCGGTCAGATAGCGGGCTTTGACTGGCGTGTGGAGTTCGCTGAGGTGTTCGCCGAAGGGGGCTTCGATATCGTGCTGGCGAACCCGCCCTATGTGCGCCAAGAGCTCATCCCCAACAAGAGCCTCCTGCTCGCTCAGTACCCCGATGTGGCGGTGGGACGCTCCGACCTGTATGTCTACTTCTATGCCCGCGCGCTCCAACTGCTCAAGCCGGGCGGAATGCATGTGTTCGTCTGCTCCAACAGCTGGCTGGATGTCAGCTTCGGGGGCAAACTGCAGGCGTACCTGTTGAACCACGCGCACCTGATGGCTCTCTACGACTCGGCGTTGGAGCGTCAGTTCGCCAGCGCCGATGTGAACACGATTATCTCGGTACTGCGCAAGGGCAAGCCGTCGGACGAGGCGGAAACGCGCTTCATCCGCCTGAACGCGCCCTTTGAAGAGGCACTGCGCGACCCCAAACACCAGCGCGTGCTGGTCAAGACCCGCGCCGAACTGTGGCAGGAAGGCTTGGGCGAGGACGGGCAGACCTACGAGGGCAACAAGTGGGGCGGGAAGTACCTGCGCGCGCCCGACATCTTCTTCACCATCCTAGAAAAGGGCAAGGGCAAACTGGTGCGCTTGGGCGACATCGCCGAGGTGCGCTTCGGCATCAAAACAGGCGCGAACGAGTTCTTCTACTTAGAGCCGGTGGAAATGACGGTGAAGCAAGTGGCGGAGTTGCGCGAAAAAGACCCCCACGCCCCCGTGCGCGTGAAAAACGGTGCAGGCTGGGCAGGCGAGATTGAAGCGGGTTGGCTCCGCCCGGTGGTCAAAAGCCCGCGCGAAATCAAGACCCTGCAGGTGCGCTTGGAAGACCTGCGGTACTTGGTGTTTATGGCGCCTCAGGATGTGCGCACAGCCATCGAGAAGGGAGCTAAGAGACCTTATAGCCACTACCCCCTCGCTGAAAAATATATCGGCTGGGGAGTGGAACAGGGGTACTCCGAGCGTTCGACTTGCACCAGCCGACAGCTGTGGTGGGATTTGGGAGAAAAGCAAGCTCCACCCATAGTTATCAACAAAGGGGCTAATGATAGGCATTTTGTCACTCTCAACTGCGGAGTGGTGTGCGACCAGCAGATTTACGAGGTTTACTCTGAACTGGATCCTGTTCTTGTTGTAGCATTGCTCAACTGGACTGGAACTGGAATCTACTGGGAGCAAGTAGGCAGAGGGAACTTTGGCGAGGGAGTTCTTTGGATCGCTGCCTACGAGGTCACGAGTATTGCAATTCCATTCCTGAATGGCAAGCAATCCGCAACTCTAATCTCCGCATTTAGACACCTTTCCCAACGCCCTATCCTCAGCATCTTTGAGGAGTTGGGTTTACCTAAACCGAACCGCGACTACAGCAACATCGACCCTGCGGAGATCTCGCTGGACAAGGTACTCCCCGACCGTCGGGCGTTAGACCAGGTGGTCTTTGAGGCGTTGGGTCTTACTGAAGAGGAGCAGTTGGCGGTCTATCGGGCGGTGGTGGAGTTGGTCAAAGCGC
>JBDNDR010000029.1:0-11568 GCA_046718995.1 Fimbriimonadales bacterium | reverse complement strand
ACGCACCAAATGGAACTTCCTGCCGTTTGAGCCGGGGTTGGTCGGGGGGCACTGTATCCCCGTAGACCCCTACTACCTCACCCATAAGGCACAGGAAATCGGTTTCCACCCCGAAGTCATCTTGGCAGGGCGACGCACCAACGACCAGATGGGAATCTATGTCGCTAAAGAGACTGTGAAATTGCTCATCCACGCGGGCAGACCCGTGCGTGGGGCGAAGGTGCTGGTGTTGGGGCTGGCGTTCAAAGAGAATGTGCCCGATGTGCGCGATACCCGCGTGAAGGAACTGATTGCAGAACTCCAGAGCTTCGGATGTGAGGTGGAAGTATGCGATCCTCTGGTGGTAGATAGCGACCGCAAACGCCTATCTTACAGCTGGGTGGAGAGCCCCTTCCATGAGCGCAAAGCGCGCTATGATGCCGTGGTACTGGCTGTGCCCCATCGGCAATTTCGTGAGCATACCCTAGACGACTATCTTGCTCTCTGCTCGGAAGGGGCGCCTGCTGTATTCGTCGATGTGCGAGGCGTCTATCTGGACAAGGCGAAAGCGTGCAAACAGGTACTCTACTGGAACCTATAATCTCACAACTGCTCCCATAGCAGACGCACCAGGCGGTCTTGGAGCGCACGGGCATCGCTGGCAGAGGTCGTGTAGGCGTTCATCACAATCGCAAATACGACCACACGCCCCGAGCGACACTCAAGATACCCCGAAAGGCTACTTACGCGGTAGAGGCTCCCTGTCTTGGCGAACCCTTTGCCCTGCACGGGGGTCTCACGCAGGCGGTTGCGCAGGGTGCCATCCACACCATACACAGGGAGCGAGTCCCGATAGGTCTCAGCGAGTGGAGACTTCGCCATATAGGTCAGCAGGCGCACCAGATTCTCTGCGCTGACCATGTTCATCCGGGATAGCCCCGAACCGTCCACCAAGTTGACCGCGCCCATCTCCAGCCCCGCTTCGCGAAGGAACTCCATCATCGCTTGAATCCCTGCCGCAGTCGTACCCTGCCCACGCTTCTCTTTGCCAATCAGCTTGAGAGTCATCTCGCTGACCAGATTGTCACTCGGCTTATTGATGAGCGCCACCACCTCACTCATCGGGGGCGATAAATGCTCTGCCACCCCACGCGCCGCCCCGACAGGAGCCAGCAGAGGGGCAATCGCCTCTACCTTGACTCCCTCGCCCCGCAACGCCTGACGGAAGAGCCAAGCGGCATAGCGTGAGGGATTCTCCACCGCATAGCGCCCTACCTGAACCTCTTCGCTCCCCACTGCAATCGTGCCCGAGACAATTAGGCGATTTAGCGCACGCGGACGCTCGACCGTCAAGCCTGTGTTGGGGGTAGAGCTGGGGACGGTTCGGGTCAGGTTCACAATCTGAACATAATCCGTGTCCGGCTCCAAGCGCAGGACTACCGGGTCATTCTCTCGTTCGCCGGGTTTGGCGAACAGGCGCACCGCATTGCGCTCCACACAAAGCGCGCTCATCTGCGCTTGATACCCGAAAGGTTCATCATCAATATTCCAACCGAACCCATACCGCTCCGCATCCAAGTAGGAGTCGTCGTAAAGCAGAAGCCCCTTGACCTGCGTGATACCTGCTTGCTTCACCCGGCGCGCCAGAGATTGCAAGTCGGCATAAGTCAAGGTCGCATCGCCCCCACCACGCAAAACGAGGTTGCCCTCCAGAATCCCATCAGGCAAAAGACTGCCCTGAGCCAGCACTGTGGTCTTGACGCGGTACTCGGCTCCCAAAAGGCTCAGCGCCGCCGCACTGGTGATGAGCTTCGTGTTGGAAGCGGGGATGAGCATCTTCTCTGCCTCGCGCGCATAAAGCGTCTCACCCGTATTCAGGTCGCGCACAACCACTCCGCAATACCCGAACCGGAGCCATGGCACATCCAGAAGTGAGTCGATCGACTCTTGAAGAGAGTTTGAAGCCGACTGAGCCAGTGCAACCGCATACAGCGCAAGCCAAAGCCACAAAGTAGCCAACCTTCGGGACATACCAAAGGCGTTCGCAAGGAAACGAGTTTTTCCTACCAAGTAGGAGTTATGAACAGAAAGAGGAATCCCCTCTCCCACGCATGAGAGAGGGGACTGAAAGGGGGGGTATTAGACCTGTTCGCCGAGTGCGCGCAGTTGGGTCTTGGCGCGTTCGACCGCCATACGCGCTTCAGCCAGCTCCTCTTCGGAGAGCGGGTTCTGAAGCACTTCCAGCGCCTTGCGGAGAGCGACTCGCGCCCGGTCGGGGTCAATCTCATCCGCCAGTTCGGCTCCATCCGCCAGCACAATCGTGCGGTCGGGAAGCACTTCGGCGAACCCTCCGAAGATAGTGAACTTGCGCGAGACGCCATCGGCGCGCCGATATTCACCCACACCGTATTGCAGCTCCGCCACCATCGGCACATGCCCCGCCATCACGCCGAAGGAGCCTTCGGCACCGGGCAGGCGCACCTGCACGACGCGTTCCTCCAACACGGTACGCTCGGGACTCACGATAGAGAGCAGAAACTCACGCATCACGAGACTCCCGATAGCTGCTTCGCCTTCTCGAACACATCTTCAATCGCGCCGCACATATAGAACGCCTGCTCCGGCAGGTCGTCCACCTCGCCATCCACAATCATCTTGAAGCTGCGCACGGTATCCGCCACCCGCACATAGCGTCCGGGGTTGCCCGTGAACTTCTCGGCAAGGAAGAACGGCTGAGACATGAACCGCTCAATCTTGCGGGCGCGCGCCACGATGAGCTTGTCCTCATCAGACAGCTCGTCTATCCCCAAGATGGCGATGATGTCCTGCAGGTCGCGGTAGCGTTGGAGGATTTGCTGGACACTGCGCGCCACCTGATAGTGTTCCTCACCACAGATAGCGGGGTCCAGGTTCTTAGAGGTAGATGCCAGCGGGTCGACGGCAGGATAGATTCCCTTCTCGGCGATACGGCGCTCCAAGTACACATAGGCGTCAAGGTGCGAGAAGGTCGTGGCGGGGGCGGGGTCGGTCGGGTCGTCAGCAGGCACATAGATGGCTTGCACAGAAGTGATGGAGCCGCGCCGCGTGGAGGTAATGCGCTCCTGCAGGGCACCCATCTCGGTCGCAAGCGTAGGCTGATAACCTACTGCGGACGGCATGCGCCCCAGCAGAGCCGATACCTCCGCACCTGCCTGAACGAACCGGAAGATGTTGTCTATGAACACCAGCACATCCTGACCTTCCTCATCGCGGAAATACTCTGCCATCGTGAGGGCGGTCAGTCCCACGCGCAGGCGTGCGCCCGGAGGCTCGTTCATCTGCCCGAACACCAGCACGGTCTGGCTGATAACACCCGTCTCGTTCATCTCCAGGTACAGGTCGTTCCCCTCACGGGTGCGCTCACCCACACCTGCAAAGACCGAAACGCCCTGGTGCTCGGTAGCGATGTTGCGGATTAGCTCCTGAATCAACACCGTCTTGCCCAATCCCGCACCGCCAAACAAGCCAATCTTACCCCCCTTGTTGAACGGGCAGAGCAGGTCAATCACCTTGAGACCCGTTTCCAGAATCTCGGTACGGACATTCTGCTCGTCCAGTGAGGGTGCAGGCTTGTGAATGGGGGCGTAGGAGTCGGTCTGCACGGGGCCACGCTCGTCGATCGGTTCGCCCAACAGGTTGAACAGGCGTCCCAGCGTGGCGCGTCCGACAGGCACACTGATGGGTGCGCCAGTGTCTACGGCATCCATCCCGCGTACCAGCCCATCCGTTGAAGACAGGGCGACCGTACGCACGATGTCATCACCCAAATGTTGCGCCACTTCACAGGTCAGATCGATGCCCTTGCTCTCATCCTTGATTTTGATAGCGTTGTTGATAGCAGGCAGGGTACCGTCGGAAAATCGCACATCCACCACGGGTCCCATCACCTGCACCACTTTTCCGATGTTCGCCATAGTTGCCTCCTTACGATGCGCCGACTTCTAAGCGCACAAAGCGTCGTACCTGAATATCGCTGCCTTTCTCGGCGAGCAGTGCGCCGATGGTCTTCGAGTCGTCGCGGTAGTAGGGCTGTTCCAGCAGAGCGACCTTTTGAACGAAGCCCTTCTGCACGCGTCCCCGAGCGATGTTCTCTGCGACCTGCTCAGGTTTCCCCTCGTTGATAGCGCGCTGTTTCTCGATTTCAGTCTCTTTTGCCAGCTCGTCCGCAGGGATTTCGTCCTTGCTGATGTAGGTCGGTGTGCTCCAGGCTATCTGGATTGCCACCTCGTGAGCCAGCTGCTGAAGGGTCTCCTTATCGGCACTGCCGGTCAGCACGACCATCACACCGACCAGTTTGTTGTGGTGAATGTAGATGTCCACCACTCCGTTCTCCCCGTCAGGCACACGGGCGATGGCATAGTTTTGGAAGGCGATTCGCTCGCCCGTTTTACCGATTGCCAGTTCGATGCGCTTCTCCACCGTGAGGGTGCTGTCGCTCAGCGAGGGGCGCTGCAGAATCTCTTCTGTTTTGCCCTCTTCGCCGACCGCCATCACCTGCTTGAGCAGTTCATCGGCGACAGCGAGGAACTCCTCGTTGCGTGCGACAAAGTCGGTCTCACAGCGCAGATCGATCAGCACGCCCGTGCGCCCATCATCGGAAGCCAGCCCAGCAATCACGCCCTGATTGACCTCTTTGCTGGCGCGCTTGCTGGCGATAATTGCACCTTTCTCACGCAAGATGAGGCGCGCTTTCTCCATGTCGCCCCCAGCGTCTTCTAAAGCCTTCTTACAGTCCATGAACCCTGCGCCGGTCTCGTCGCGCAGTTCCTTAATCATTTGCGGTGTGATGCTCATTCGTAGTCCTCCTCTAAATCCTCTAAGCGGTGGCGCTTCATCAGCTCCCACTCTTTGCCCATGATTTCGTCGTCGGTGAGTTGGCGTTCTGAGGAGGTTGCACTGGCATCGATCTCCTCACCGAACATCTTGCCGTACTCGGCGACCTGTTCGGGCGAGAGCGGTGCCTCTTCCTCAATCTCGGGCATCGCTTCAGGAGCCACGACTTCGGCGCCCTGCCACTCTAACTGCTTCTCTTCAATAATTGCGTCGGCAATCCGCCCAGCAATCAGACGGATGGAACGGATAGCGTCGTCGTTGGCGGGGATGGGATAGTCCACTTCCGTAGGGTCGCAGTTGGTATCCACGATGGCGATGGTCACAACCCCCAGTCGGTTCGCCTCCGCCACCGCCGTATGCTCCTCTTTGAGGTCTACCAAGAACAGCGCCGAGGGCAGTCCTGGCATGTCCTTGATACCGCCGAGGTTGCGCTCCAGCTTCTCGTACTCTTTGCGCAGTCGCGAGGCTTCTTTCTTGGGGATCCGGTCCAGTTCGCCCTCTTGAATCATGCGCTCCAGCTCCTTGAGGCGGCGAACTCGCGACTGGATTGTGCGGAAGTTCGTCAGGGTGCCACCCAGCCAGCGGTGGGTGATGTAGTATTGCCGACTGCGCAGAGCCGCCTCCTTGATGGGGTCGCGTGCCTGCTTCTTGGTGCCGACAAACAGGACATGACCGCCGTTGTTGACGATGTCCTTCACGGCTTTCTGGGCGCGGTCGAACATCTCAACGGTCTTGTGCAGGTCGACGATGTGGATTCCACTGCGAGCGCCGTAGATGTACGGCTTCATGTTCGGGTGCCACTTGCGTGTAGGATGACCAAAGTGGACTCCCGCTTCTAATAACTCACGCATATTGAGCGTTGCCACAGATAGTTACCTCCTTAGGGTTGATTTCCACCCGTGTTCTCATCCGCGCTTTCCACTGCCCGTTCGGGTCAGCACCCCAGCGCGTCCAACACGGTACGGTTTGCGCTAAGAGTATACCCCACGACACAGGTATACTGCAGATATGATGCGAACACTCTGGATTGGGCTCCTCTCCGGGCTGTTGCTGGGTCTGCCTCAACAAGCGCCGACACCCGCCCCGTCGGAGGTAGACCAGCTCCTTATCGCGCTCGCCGACATCACCTGGTTCAACAACATTCGCCCCCTGAAGTTGACCGCGGAGCAGGTGGAACGCCTCATCGGCACGCACAAGAAAGCCTATGAGCGCTTGGAGAAGCTGATTCAGGAAGAGGCGCGCGAACTGCGCAACCGCAAAGACGAGATTCTGCGCGTGCGCGAAGATACCGCACGCGGCAAGAGCCTGCCCAAAGAGTTCCAAGAGACCATCAAGCGCTTAGAAACGGAAGCAAGTCAAAAGCGGCGTCAGCTCCGCGCGCAGGTCGTCAGCGAAGTCGCTACAGAGCTCAAGCCCCGCTTCACAGATGAGCAGATGGACTATATGGTCAAACGAAGCAAAGAGGTGCTGGAATCGGCACGCATCGACACCGCGCAACTCAAAGACGACCAACTCTATGCGCTGTTTGTGGAGAATGTGCTGTTAGACCCGCGTGCCCCCGAACTCCTGAACGAATGGAAAGCGAAAAACCTATCCCCCTGAAACCGTGGCACTTTTTTGAAGTATACTCTTAGCAAGGGGGAAAAGATGATGGAACGAACCCTATCGGTCTCGGTGAACAGGTGGTGGCTGTATGTAGCGCTTCTGTTGCCCGGCTCGGCGTCGCTCCTTCGCGGGCAGGTGATCCGTGCGATATTGTGGCTGGGTATCTGCCTACTCTTGTGGGGTCTGCTGTTGGGGAGCTACTTTATCGCATATTACTTTGATACTGCGCCCCCGCTTGCGATAGCTCTGCTGATAGTGCACCTACTCCACTGGCGCAACGCGGTGAATGCGTTCCTTGCTGACGGTCAACCTCTGAGCGAGTGGCTCAATCAGCGTCCTAATATGGCGATTAGTGCCCTCACTCTTGGTACGATTACCCTGCTGATTTCAGCGAGCCTGCTTTTCAATCTCGCCCTTGTGCTGCTGAATATACTTTTAGACCCACGGTACAGCGGATTCAGCACGAACACCCTGCTCACATTGTCAGGCTATACACCCTTCGGGTTGATTGCTGCGCTTGCTGGGATAGGCGGGTTTCTTGCGATGCGCTGGGGCTGGCACCAAGAACGCCTCCACCTTCAGCACCTGCGTGAGCGCGCCCTTGTGGAAACGGCACAGGCGCATGGGGGTACGGTGAGCGTTTCCGAAGTGGTGGCAAGCACCGGTTTGAGCTTCGCTGAGGCGAAAGAAATGCTGGACGAGCTTGCCAGCCAGCGGCTGATTGAGCGACTCTCTACGGAAGGGGGGCAGGTGCTTTATCGGGTCTTCCCTTCTAATGGCTGAAACTGGATTTTTCGGCTCTCGTCGGGAAGTACCGTGAGCGTGATTTGCCAGAGATGGCTCGGTTGCGAGAGGCAACTTGCCCTCTCCAGACGCTCTGCCCATTCAATAAGGGTGATACCCCCTTGCTCCAGAATCTCGTCCAAGCCGAGTGTCGCCAGTTCGGTGGTGCTCTCGGTGCGATAGAGGTCTAAATGGAACAGGGGTAGCCCCCGCAGCGATTCGGGCTGTTGAATGTGGTACTCGTTGACCAGTGTGAAGGTTGGGCTACGCACTGGCTCGGTGATACCGAGTGCGCGCGCCAACCCTCGCACAAAAGTGGTCTTGCCTGCGCCCAGCGCGCCAATCAGCAGAATCAGCGTATCGGGCATAAGCCATGATGCTACCTCCCGAGCAATCGCTTCGGTTGCTTCAGGGCTGTGGCTGAGCCACTCACACGGCTCACTCGGTCTCATCCTCGTAGCGCTCAAAGCGGATGAGAAGCATTTCGGGGTCGACAGGGAGCTGGTGCTCCTGGATGAGCTGGAGGATACGGGTGTTCGTTTCGCGCACAATCGTCTCCATCTCCTGATTCATTCGGTCGATGCGCTCCAAGAGGCGTAAGATAACCTCCACGCCTGCCAAGTTCACCCCCAGATGCTGGGTCAAGTGCTGAATGCGTTTGAGCCGTGCGATGTCCGCCTCCGAGTAGAGGCGCTTGCTATTGCCGACCCGGTGAGGTTGAACCAGCCCCAACCGCTCGTAGAGGCGGAGGGTCTGAGGATGCATCCCACAGATTCGGGCGGCTACCCCGATGAGGTAGACCGGCTCGCGCGAGAGGTCCTCTTTTCGTTTCACGCTTTCACCTCCTGTCCTTGTTTCAGGCTGCGCAGTTGCTCCAGGAGCTGGCGTTCCCGATGTCCGAGCTGCTTGGGCACGGTGATGCGCGTGCGCACATAGAGGTCTCCCATCCGTTGCCCACCGAGCGGAAGCCCCTTCCCTGTCAGTCGGAAACGGGTGCCGCTCTGGGTGCCAGCGGGGATTTTCATCGTGACCTTCCCGTGCGGTGTCAGCACCTCGACCTCGCCACCCAAAATGGCGGTGAGGTAGTCTACATCCACCTCTGCATAGAGGTCATCGCCCTTGCGTTCGTAGCGTGGGTCGATGCGCAGTTTGAGTTTCAGATAGAGGTCGCCCCGTCTGCCATCGGCGCCTGGGATACCCTCCCCTGCAAGGCGCAGTCGTGTTCCATCCGCCACGCCTGCGGGGATATTCACAGTCAGGGTTCGCGTGCGGTTGATAGTGCCTCGCCCTCGGCATTTCGCACAAGGCGCAGAGACATAGCCCGTGCCGTTGCACTCGTCGCAGGGCATCTCTAAGTTGAACATCGCGAACCGTCGGCGTCCGCGCCCACCACATGCGGGGCAGGTACGCTCCTTGAAAGCGGTTTGCCCAGTACCTCGGCAGTCGGCACACGGCTCGGGCACAGTCAGCTGGATTTTGCGCGTGCCACCCCGAATCGCCTCATCTAAGCTAATCTCCAGGGTCTGTTCCACATCACGCGACATGGGCGGTTGACCCCACCCATCGCTTTCGAACCCGCCCCCTCGCAGGAGGTTCTCGATGAACTCGGCGAAGCTCCCGAACCCGCCGAATGGACTGCCGCCCGGAAAGCCTGTACTGGGGTCAAAGTTGTCGCCGTACTGTTCACGCATACGCTGGTAGGCTTGCCACTGCTCCCCGTAGCGGTCGTAGGCGGCGCGCTTCTCCGGGTCAGAGAGCACCTGATACGCTTCGTTAATCTCCTTGAACTTCTCTTCTGCAGTACGGTCGCCGGGGTTCACATCGGGGTGGTACTGGCGTGCGAGTTTGCGGTACGCCGCCTTGATTTCCTTCTCGGTGGCGTCCCGTGAAACCCCCAGAATGGCGTAGTAGTCTTTATAGTCTCGCACGGTCGTTCACCCCCTCACTTCCCCCTCTGGGGGGTGTTGCCCCAGAGAGGGTAGCCATCGCTTACGGGTTTACTTCTCCTCCCGATACTCGGCGTCGATCACATCATCGCCATCGGTTCGGGTGGTGTTGTGCGTGTCGTAGTCGCTTGTGGCGGTGCCAGCACCTGTTGTTGCGGAAGCGCGCTGGTATAACTGCTCAGTAATGCGGTAGCTCACCGTCTCCAGCTCACTGAGTAGCGACTTCATTCGGTCGTAGTCTTGGTTCTGGATAGCGGTTCGCAGGTCGCGCACGAGGCTCTCAGCACGCTCGCGGTCGGAGGGCGAAATATGCTCACTCTGCTCCTTCAGCAGGCGCTCGGTCTCGATGGCGATACGCTCCGCACGGTTGAACTCTTCAGCGCGCTCGCGAGCTTGGCGGTCACGCTCGGCGTTCGCCTCCGCCTCACGCACCATGCGCTCCACCTCTTCGCGACTGAGGTTGGTTGAGCCAGAGATACGGATGCTCTGCTGGCGTCCTGTGCCGAGGTCTTTCGCCGAGACCTGCAGGATACCGTTCGCGTCTATGTCAAACCCGACCTCAATCTGGGGTACGCCTGCCGGGGCGGGTGGGATGCCGTCCAAGTGGAACACGCCGAGCAGTTTGTTGTCGCGTGCCATCGGGCGCTCCCCTTGATAGACGCGTACCTCCACACTGGTCTGCATATCGGCGGCGGTGGTGAAGATTTCCGACTTGCGGGTCGGGATGGTCGTGTTGCGTGGGATGAGCACCGTGAAGATACCGCCTTTGGTCTCGATCCCCAGCGAGAGCGGGGTCACATCCAGCAGGACGATGTCCTTGATTTCGCCTGCTAACACACCCGCCTGAATCGCCGCTCCGACCGCGACCACCTCGTCGGGGTTGACCCCCTTGTGCGGTTCCTTGCCCGTGATTTGGCGCACCATCTCCTGCACCTTCGGGATACGGGTGGAGCCGCCCACCAACACGACCTCGTCCACCTGATTGGGGTTGAGTCCCGCATCTTCCAAAGCACGGAACATCGGTCCCTTCAGACGCTCAAACAGGTCGGCACAGAGGTCTTCAAACTTGGCACGCGTCAGGGTCATATCTAAGTGTTTGGGACCGCTGGCGTCCGCCGTGATGAAGGGCAGGTTAATGGTCGTGGTGGTGACGGTGGACAGCTCAATCTTGGCGCGCTCGGCGGCTTCTTTGAGTCGCTGGAGCGCCTGGCGGTCTTGGCGCAGGTCGATCCCATGCTCACGCTTGAACTCGTCAGCGAGGTAGTCCACAATCCGCTGGTCAAAGTCGTCGCCTCCCAAGTGGGTATCACCTGCTGTGGACTTGACCTCGAACACGCCCTCACCGACCTCCAGAATCGACACATCGAAGGTACCACCGCCCAAGTCAAACACCAGGATGGTTTCGTTGGACTTCTTATCCAGACCGTAAGCGAGTGCGGCGGCGGTCGGCTCGTTGATAATGCGGAGCACCTTCAAGCCTGCAATCTCGCCTGCGTTCTTGGTGGCGGTACGCTGAGCATCGTTGAAGTAGGCAGGCACCGTAATCACGGCAGCGGTCACAGGTTCACCCAAGTAGGCTTCCGCATCTGCCTTGAGCTTCTGAAGCACCATCGCCGAGATTTCCTCCGGGCGCAGGACTTTGTCAATAGCGGGTATCTTGACCGCTGCGTCGCCCTTACTATCGGCAACAATCTCGTAGGGCACGCGTTTGCGCTCGTCTTCGACTTCATCATAGCGGCGCCCCATGAAGCGTTTGATAGAAAAAATCGTGTTTTCAGGGTTCACGACGGCTTGCCGTTTCGCTGGCGCACCCACCAACCGCTCGCCCGTCTTAGTAAACCCAACCACGGAGGGACAAAGACGCCCACCCTCCGCCGTCGGTATCACGACCGGCTCGCCAGCTTCCAACACGGCTATCACCGAGTTCGTCGTCCCTAAGTCAATCCCAACAACCTTACTCATCGGTATAATCCTCCATCGTTCAGATTTTTGCACTCCGACTGCTTCAGGGTCGAATACGCCCCCTGCAAGCCTAAAGTTCCCATTTTCTAAGTGCTATTATAATACCTGACTTGAGTGGGGTCTTGTCAAGTTTGGAGGCGTGTTAGTGAAGCAGGCGCGGTGGAGAAGAGGCTTACAACTAAGTCAGCCCAACCCCACGCGCAGTATGCGGTCATCATCGGGATGCGGACGCCCGCGACCGTCACGATTGGAGGTGGAAACATAGAGATAACCGTCAGGTCCCGAAGCCACAGCCCGGAGACGACCGTACTCATTAGTGAGTAGATTCTCGGTGCGCACGACCCGACGCCCATCCAACACCACCCGAACCAACCGCTGTCCACGCAGTGTCGCCATAAAGAGGTTGCCTCGCCACTCTGCA
>JBDNDR010000289.1:0-3313 GCA_046718995.1 Fimbriimonadales bacterium | reverse complement strand
GCGTACTCCCTACAACAAAGACGCCCTGAAGGCGGTGGGTGAGGATGCGGCACGCCGAGGCTATGCGATGGTGATTCAGGATACGCGCGGGCGGTTCGCTTCCGAAGGGGAAAACCTCCCCTTTGAAGGGGACGGCTGGTGGGACAACCGTACCGACGGTGCCGATACCCTCCAGTGGGTCGCACGCCAGCCCTGGTGCAACGGCAACATCGGCACGCTCGGAGGCTCAGCTTTGGGAATCAATCAGATTATGCTGGCAGGCACGGGGAGCCGATGGCTTCAGGCTCAACACATCGTTGTAGCAGCGCCGAACCTCTACGACGCCCTCTTTCCCGGCGGGGTGATGAAAAAAGCCCTCGCAGAAGATTGGCTTCGTCAACAGAAGTTCGCTCCGAATGCGTTGGAGTTCTGGGCAAGCCACCCTGCGTATGATGCGTTCTGGCGTGCCCGCGACGCCACCCGACGCTACGCTCAAATGAATGCGCCTGCCGTCCATGTGGGGGGTTATTACGACATCTTCGCGCAGGGCACGCTGGATGCGTTCATTGGCTACCAGACACGAGGCGGTCCCAAAGCGCGGGGCACACAGAAACTGCTTATGGGTCCCTGGACGCATGGCGTCCTCCAAACGAAAGTGGGCGATGTGCAATTCCCCAACGCCGATAAGCCACCCTGCACCTTCCACGATGCGTGGCGATGGTTCGACCACTACCTCAAGGGCGAGCCGAACGGGGTTGATAAGGAACCCACTGTGGTCTACTATGTGATGGGCGCAGTGGGTGAGCCGGGCGCGCCCGGCAACGAATGGCGCACAGCCCAGCACTGGCCCCCGCTACCCACCCAAGCCACCCCGCTCTATCTCTATGCCGACGGGCGTGCCAGGTTCCAACCACCCATCGCAGGCGCAACCCGTACCTATCGCTACGACCCCGCTAATCCTGTGCCGACCCTCGGGGGGCGCGAACTGACCATCCCTGCAGGCATCAAAGACCAGCGCCCGATAGAGACCCGCCCCGATGTGCTGGTCTTCACCACCGAGCCGCTCAGCGAACCGTTGGAGGTGGTCGGGCGCATCAAGGCGGTCGTGTGGGTCTCCACAGATGTACCAGATACCGACTTCTTCGTGCGCCTCTGCGATGTGTATCCGGACGGGCGCTCCTACAACATCGCTGAGGGGGTGATTCGGGCACGCTACCACCGCTCGCTGAGTCAAGAAAGCCTACTGCGACCGGGGCGCATCTATCGCTTAGAGATAGACCTCTGGAGCACGGCGATGATTTTCAATCGGGGTCATCGCCTGCGTGTACACATCACCTCCAGCAGTGCGCCAGGGTATGACCCCAACCCCAACACGGGCGAGCCGTTCCGCCGACATACCCACACCCGCATCGCTCTCAATACGGTTCACTTCACCCCACGCTATCCCAGCCAAGTGATTCTGCCAGTGGTGAAGCCAAGCGCCAAGCCATCGCGCTGAGGGCTACGGGCAGGCTCATAGACAAGATTAGCGAGCGTTTTCGGTCGGCTCGTCTTGCTGGACTTGCTCTAACGGGAGCGACTCGTCCACCAGCAAAATCGGGATTCCGTCCCGAATCGGATAGGCGCGCTGGCAGGCTTCGCAGACCAGATAGTTCCCCCGCTCTTTCAACGGTGGACGCTCCTCGCAGGCAGGGCAAGCCAAAATCTCCAGCAGGTGGGACGGAATTGCCATCAGACCACCTCCAGCATTCGGTCGATGGCACGGCGCGCACGCTGGGCAATCGGCTCGGGCACACGCACCTCGTACACACCGTCCCGCAGCGAGCGGTACAGCTTGGGCAAAGTGATGGTCTTCATATACTCACAAATGGCGTCGGCTTTGACAGGGATGAACTGCTTCTGGGGCGCGTCTTTCTTGAGCCGGTGGAGCATACCGACCTCCGTAGCCACCAGGTGAATCGGCGCCGACGACTCGCGCACATGCCGAACCATCCCGCCGGTGCTCAGCACGAAAGTACGCTCTTGGGGTAGGTCGCCCTCAGCTAAGGCGAACATACACTGGCTCACGCATCCACACTCTGGGTGGAGCAGAAGGTCTGCATCGGGATAAGTGTGCATCGCGTTCATGATGTCCTCGGCGCGAAAGCCCGCATGGACATGGCATTCACCCATCCAGAGATGAACCTTTCGCCCCGTCATACGCTGGACATACAGCCCCAAGAACATATCGGGCAGGAAGAGAATCTCCTTATCCTCAGGGATTGCCTGCACGACTTTGACGGCGTTGCTGGAGGTACAGCAATAGTCCGCCTCCGCCTTCACATCGGCGTTCGTGTTCACATAGGCAACGACCACGCCGTCGGGATGCTGCTGTTTCCACTGGCGCACCTCTTCCGCCGTGACGGTGGCAGCTAAGGAACAGCCCGCCTCCGGGTCTGGGATTAGAACCTTCTTGTCGGGGCATAGGATGGCTGCCGTCTCCGCCATAAAGTGAACCCCGCAGAACACGATAACGGGTGCGTCGGTCTTCGCCGCCTGCTGAGAGAGTTGAAGCGAATCGCCCACGAAGTCAGCGAGGTCTTGGATGATGGGGAGCTGATAGTTGTGTGCTAAGATGATAGCGTTTTGCTCCCGACGCAGGTGCTGGATGCGCTCAATCAGTTCGGCTTCGGTCAGGTTCGGGATTTCGGGGTCGGCTTCTACTGCCTGTTGGGCTTCGGTGTACCGAACCGATGGGCGGCGCTTTGAGCGGGGCATGATGGTCGGCAGCTCCACTTGAACGGTCAGCTCCTCTGGCAAAGTTGGATTTCTCATCTTCAGGCTCCTGACCTAATAGACGGTGAACAGCTGGGTCGCCCCAGCGGGGATGTTGTCCACCGCAAGCGAGGTCATCAGAATCATACCCGAAACGCTACGCCTCTTGCAACGGGCACTCGTGAAGCGGATAGGTGCGTAGCCCCTTCCCGCCCGGAAACATCACCGTGACAATCTGGTCGGTAGTGCGCACGACGATGCCCGTGCCCAACTCGGGATGGAGCACGCGCTGTCCGGGAATGAAGATGGTGTGCTGAACCTGCCGCGCAGGCGAGGGCGTGTTGGATGAGGGCATCTTGGCTATCGCAGGCGTGGAACCGTAGAGCATTTGGAGGAGGGTAGGCATCGGTTGGTCTCCCAGCGCTTTGAGGAATGGGGACGGGAGGCTGGGCTTTCGGGTGCCGTACTGCCCACGAGACATCGTAAGGGTCAAGTGCAGTTCGTCTTGGGGGCGTGTCATCCCGACATAGCAGAGGCGTCGCTCCTCTTCAATTTCACGGGGGGTCTCACTCCGGCTATG
>JBDNDR010000288.1:0-3313 GCA_046718995.1 Fimbriimonadales bacterium | reverse complement strand
GCGGGGAACCCCTCGAAGAATCGGTATTGGGTACCCGCGACTTCGATAGCGCCTGCCAAGCCTGCCAGTGCGCCTGCCAGGAGCATCGCCTGCAAGGTGCGTCGGTTGACGGGTACGCCTCCTGCTTCGGCGGCGTCGCGGTTGGCACCGGTGGCGCGTACCTCGTAGCCCCAGACCGTGCGGAAAAGCACTGCCCACAAGACGAGTGCTATCCCGACCGCAATCACGAACCCCCAGCTGGTCTGCATAAAGGAGCCGAGCACGGGCAGTTGCGCCGTTTCGGAGAGGAACGCCGTGCGCGGCACATCGCTGGTGGGGTCTTGCAGATGCTCCATCAGGAGCCAGTGGGTCAGGTAGAGGGCGATGTAGTTGAACATGATGGTCGTGATGACCTCGTGGGCGCCCCGATAGAGTTTGAGCAGAGCGGGTACCAGTGCCCAGAGCGCACCGACCATCGCTCCCAGCAGAAGCGTGAGGGGCAGGTGCACGGCGGTCGGGAGGTCAGAGCGTGTGCCAATCCAGCCCGCGACCATCGCACCCATCAGCAGTTGCCCTGCCGCACCGATATTGAACAGCCCCGCCTGAAGCGCGATGGCGACCGACAGCCCCGTGAGTATCAGCAGGGTCATGTCGTGGAGCACAGCGTCCCACGCATCGGTGGGCGTTAGCTGGTCGCTGGGGGGCAGACCGACGGCGCCCTGCACAATCAGGCGGTAGCCTGCCCCGATGGAGTTGCCCGAAAGCGCAATCAGCAGGCTCAGCACGCCCAGCACAATCAGCGCGCCAATCAGCGCCTGCCCCAAGCGCGTGCTCAAGGCGTTAGGTGCGATAGTGCGCATTGATTTTGACATACTCGGCGGTGAGGTCGCTTGCCCAGAAGGTGGCTTGGGCGTGTCCCATCCCCAGCGAGAGCGTCATCTCGACCTCTTCGGTCTGGAGCTGCTGCACGAGGGCGTCCTCGTCGTAGCTCAGTGGTCTGCCGTTGGCGAAAACGGGCACGCCCTGCAGGCTCAGGTGGGTGCGTTCGGGGTCGAACGGTACGCCGGCGCGCCCCGCTGCGGCGATGATGCGTCCCCAGTTGGGGTCGCCCCCATGAATCGCGGTCTTGACCAGTTGCGATTCGGCAATCGTTCGGGCAATCTGGCGTGCCTGTTCGAAGCTTTCGGCATCCACCACATGCACGGCGAAGATTCGGGTGGCACCCTCGCCATCGCGCACGATACGCTTGGCTAAATATTCACACACTTGGTACAGCCCCGCTTCGAACGCGTCCAGCCCTTGCTCGGAGAGGCGCACGCCCGAGGCGCCGTTGGCGAGCGCGATGACCATATCGTTGGTGCTGGTGTCGCCATCGACGGTGATGCAGTTGAAGGTGCGCTCTACGACGCGACGCAGGCAGGCTTGGAGGCTGGGGGCATCCATCTCGGCGTCGGTGGTGAGGAACGCCAGCATCGTCGCCATTTTGGGGGCAATCATCCCTGCGCCTTTGGCAATCCCACCCAGACGCACCGTGCCGTCGGGTGTCTCGATTTCAAGGCTGGCGCGCTTAGAGAAGCTGTCGGTGGTCATGATGGCGTCGGCGGTGGCGCGGTCATCGCCGTCGCTGAGGTTCTCAAACAGTTTCGGGAGCGCGGTCTCGATGGCATGCATCGGGAGCGGCACGCCGATGACACCGGTGGAGGCGACCACGACCTGGATGGTCTCGCATCCGAGCCGTTGTGCCACCAGCGCTGCCATGCGTTCGGCGTCGCGTAGCCCCTGCTCGCCCGTGAGGCAGTTGGCGTTCCCGCTGTTGGCGATGATGGCATGCGCCGTACCGCAGTTGACCACCTGTTTCGACCAGCGCACGGGTGCGGCGCAGGCGTGGTTGGTGGTGAACATGCCCGCCACCGTAGCAGGAGTTTCAGAGACAATCAGTGCCAAATCCAGGAGACCGGGCTTCTTGATGCCCGCATAGATTCCCGCGCTTTTGAACCCGCGCGGGAAGTTCACGCCCAAGTTGGTATTCAGTTCGCCCATCGGGGCGTATTGTACCTGTTCAGCCGATGATGGGGAGCGGGCTGAAGCTTTTGCCCAGTACGCGTTCGGGGTCGCCGCCGAGCCACTCCAGCACGGTGGCGTAGACGCGTCGGAAGTCGGTCTGCATCTTGAGGTCGTTGTTGGCGTCCAGTTCGCGTAGGTTGGGCCCATCGCCGTGCAAGCCGCCCTTGACCCGCTTGCCTATCAGGAACATCGGTGCGGCAGCGCCATGGTCGGTGCCGAAACTGCCGTTCTCGCGCACGCGTCGCCCAAACTCGGAGAAGACCATCAGCAGCACCTTGTCTGCCTTACCTTGTTGCTGAAGGTCTTGGTAGAAGGCGTTCACGGCGCCGGCGAATCGGCTCAGCAGCTGCTCGTGGGTGCGCGCTTGACCCGCATGGGTATCAAAACCGTTCACCGAGACATAAATCACGCGTGTCTGGGGCGAAGTGGCGATAAGCTGGCAGGCTTGTTTGAGACCTTGTGCAAACGGGTCGTTGGGGTACGCCACATCGGAGCGGTAGCTTGTGATGCGCTCGCGCAGCTGCTCCACCGCTTCTAAGGCGGTTCGGGTGGACTGGCGGATGACGCGGGTGGGGCTATCCATTTTGGGGGCGTCCATCTGGGCGAGGGCGTTCAGGGTGCGTTCCAGTTCGGGGTCGCGCGTCATCACCTGCAGGTCGCCCAGACTGGCGAAGCAGGGGATTTGTGCCTGCCGCGCATGAAGCGCTAAGGGCAGCTCTTTGGTCAGGCTCACTGCCATCACGGGGTTCATCGCCGAGTCGGTCAGCGTATCGAGATAGCGTCCCAGCCAGCCGTAGCGGCTGTGTCCGTCGGGGTCAGCGGTCTGCCAGATTTCCATCGAGCGGAAGTGGGAACGGTTCGGGTTGGGGTAGCCCACGCTTTGCACGATGGCGACCGCTTGGCGGTCATAGACCTCCTTGAGCGGTGCCAGCGCAGGGTGCAGACCGAGCTGGTCGTTGAGCGGAATCACCTGCGATTCGGGGATAGCGAGTGTGGGGCGCGACTGGTAGTAGACCGCCTCGCGATACGGGATAACCGTATTAAGCCCATCGTTACCCCCCGTCAGTTGCAAGACCACGAGGATATGGTCGTTGGGCAGTTTTTGTCCTTTTGCGATTCGTTGGGCGTCGGCGTGGGCGATTTGCGCCAGCCATGGGGGCGCAGCTAACCCCACTGCGACGAGTGTCAGTCCGGCGCGTAGGAACTGTCGGCGTGAAATCTCTGCCGCCCAGAAGTCGCCGTGACGCCATACACGAAGAACGCCGAAGGG
>JBDNDR010000287.1:0-3323 GCA_046718995.1 Fimbriimonadales bacterium | reverse complement strand
TGTTGGCACGCTACCTGATCATTCTGGGACGCAGTACCCTTCCGCCTCTGCTCGCCAGTAGCCTGCCGAACCTGATTGGCATCGGCTTAGCCATCTGGCTGATTCAAAAACGGGACCGTGCTTAGAGAATGCCGATTCGGAGGAGGTCTTTCAGGACGATGATACCGATGGGTTTGCCTTGGTCGTCCACCACGGGGAGGTCGCCGATTTTGACGGTGAGGCTATGGAACTTCTCCAGCACCTCGATCGCAAGGGGATTGCCCTGTAGGCGATAGGGGTTGCGGTTCATCGCCTCACTAACGGGTCTGCTGAGCGCGCTCTCATCTTTGAGGAGTTGGCGTCGGATGTCGCCATCGGTAATAAAGCCGACCATCACGCCGTTACTATCCACCACGCAAGCTGCGCCAGCGCTCGCTTTGGTGATGGCGAACAGGGCATCGCGTAGCGGTGCCTCCTCGTGGACGATAGCCAGCGACTCACCCGTGCGCATCACATCGTGGGCACGCAGAAGCAGACGCCTACCGAGTGCGCCCGCTGGATGGTTGAGCGCGAAATCGTTCGGGGTGAACCCGCGTGCCACCATCGTCGCAAGTGCTAATGCATCACCCAGCGCCAACATCGCCGTTGTGCTGGCGGTGGGTGCCAGGTTGTGGGGGCACGCCTCACGCTCCACTGGAAGATGTAGAATCAGGTCTGCCATACGACCCAGGGTCGAGTCGGGGCGTCCGGTCATTGCGATGGTGAACACTTGCAGGCGTTTGAGGGCGGGACAGAGCATGACCAGCTCGTCGCTTTCGCCACTGAAGGAGAGGAGGAGCGCCACATCGGTTGAGGTAATCGTGCCGAGGTCGCCATGAGCCGCTTCGGTGGGATGGACAAAGATGGCTGGGGTGCCCGTGCTGCTGAAGGTGCCTGCCAACTTACGGGCGATTGCCCCCGACTTACCCACCCCGCTGACTACCAGACGCCCTTCACATTGCAAGAGCGCTTGAACCGCTCGGTCAAACGACTCGTTGAGGGTTTCCTGGACGCGCTGGATGGCTTCGGCTTCGATTTGAAGCACCTCGCGGGCAACCTGAATCGTCTCCGTCGGGCTAAGCAGTTTCATAGGAGGTTATCGTCCAGCTCAGGGGCGACCTTCGTCCTGCGCCTGCGACGACAGCATTGGCTATGCTCGCCGTAGTTCTCTTCATATACCTGGACGAGCTTCTTTTTCACACGCTGGAGCGCGTTATCGATACATTTAGTGTTTCGGGAGAGGCGCTCGGACATCTCTCGGTACGAAAGACCGTCCAGATAAAAATCCAGTACCTGTTTTTCCAGCGTGCTCATCAGCTCGCGTGCCATCTTGAGAACCGCCAGCGGGATACGCCGTTCCATAATCCACTGTTCTGGCGTGAGCGTGTTGGGGTCTGCCAGCACCTCCGCCAGGTGGGAGTCGCTTTCTTCGTTATTATTTTGGAGCGGTTTATAGAGGGAGACATACTCATTGAGGGGGATATGTTTTTGTCGGGTGGCGGCTTTGACGGCTGAGATGATTTGGCGGGTCACACACAGCTCCGCGAAGGGACGGAACTTATGGACGGGGTCATCGCGGAAGTCGCGAATCGCCTTATAGAGTCCGATTAGCCCCTCTTGCACGACATCTTCGTGGTCTGCCCCGATGAGGAAGTAGGTTCGTGCTTTACTTTCTACAAGGGAACGGTAGCGTTTGAGGAGGATTTCCACGGCGCGCTGACTTCCTTGTTTGGCATACAGAACCAGTTCCTCATCTTGTAGGTGGGTCATACAGAGACTCGTGTCATCAAAAAACATGTGTTCGTCGCTCATCGCCGAGTAGTCAGCCATACTTAGCCCCTCCGTTGGTACTGGTTGGAACACCCAAGTAGAGACCGCCGCAGCGGATAGCCCTTCTACCCCTATCGTTGCCTCGCCCTGTACCAAGCCTTGCCACCGCTATTTCCACGCTCCCCTCGGGTATTAGTAGTTTATACGATAGCCGCCTCAAAAGTCAAGGGTTTGACGCCGAATTCCGCCCAATTCCCCTAAAAATTGGCAGGAATCGCCGTTTTCCGAGCGAATAGGTGCGGTTGCTTGCCAGTGTAGGGTACACTGAGCGTGCAGGAGATTTGGATAAGGAGGTCGTCGCATGGCTTTTGAGAGAACGAAACGGATTATCAGCGCGCTGGCGTTGACAGGCATCTCGTCGTTAGCCTTAGCCGAATGGCAAGCCCCCCGCCAGACACCGCTGATTCAAAAAGGAGCGTCTAACACAATTCGCCTCCAGTTTCGCGGGTTCCAGCCCGCATCGGTGGAGGTCGTGATTGATGGCGTGATTGTTGCCAGCCGCGCGGTCTCGCGTGGTCAGTCGGAGCTACAGATTGGGTTGCGCTCACTCGGCTTGGCTCCCGGCGCACACGAAGCGACCGTACGCTACTATGACGCGCAGGGACGGCTGATTGGTGAGATGCGCACCCCTGTAGACATTGAGCCAGACCCCAGCGCCCCGATTAGCATTATCCTCCCACGCAACTCCGCTACGGTGTCGGGGACTGTGCCCATCGAGGTGCGCCTGAACCAATCGGGTCAACAGTATGTAACTTTCTTTGTGAATGGGCAGGTACGCGCCCTGCGCAACTTCCCGCCCTACCTGTTCGCTTGGGACACCACGCAAGAGCCGAACGGTGTGCATACGCTTGAGGCGCAGGTCTTCAACGGCTCACAGACCTTCCGCACGCCACAGACCCGCGTGCGCGTGAATAACCCCGGTGGGCGCACCGACCGCCAGCTGAGCGAACAGCCCGAGTCGGCAAACACAGTGGTTCAGCCAGAGCCGTCCGCTCTCAACGAGCCGTCGCTCTCGACTGCCCAAGCCCCGATGACCCTCGCTTATGGCTCCTTGCGCTCGGCACCCCCAGCAGAGAGTCGTCCTGTGGAGGAGGCGCGCTTGAGCCTACCGTCAGGGACATCGACTCGTCCGATTGAGTTGCCTGCTCAGCCCAGCTCGCCCGAAGCGAATCCGCCGAGTCTGCGCTCAGTTGAACCCAATCCAGTGCTTAGCCCCAACCGTTTGAGTAGCCCGGTGGAAGAGCCTCATCTTGCTCCGGGTACGGCTCCTATCGCCACTGAGGAGGGCACTTTGCGTTCGGCAGAGGCGGAACCGTTTATGCGCGGTCAGAAGCTCCAAATCCCCCGCATCGCCAGCGCACCGACCTCCACTCCAGCCTCTAAGAGCGCACCCGCTGAGAAGGGTTGGCTCCCGATAGAGCTGGGGGCACGCCTGCCTAAGGGGGTAGAGACCTTTGAGGTGGCGTTGGACGCTT